>CAZTHP010000006.1:0-4494 GCA_964613155.1 uncultured Lachnospiraceae bacterium
GAGATTTTGTTTCCAGGTTTTTTTGTGTTTTTGCGTTTTGTGTTTTTGCGAGAGGGGAGATAACGTGGATAGTTTTATTTATAGTTTAAATGCAACAGTTCCTGTTTTTTTAGTTATGATTGTTGGCGGTCTATTAAAAAGACAAGGTATGTTGACGGATTCCTTTGTAAATGTGGCTAATAAATTTGTTTTTCAGATTGCGCTTCCTTGTAAATTGCTTCTGGATCTTTCAGGAATTGATATTATTCAAAATTTTGATCTGAAATATATAGGATTCTGTTTTGTGGTGACATTAATTTCTATTTTATCGATTTGGATTCTTGCTAAAAAATTATTAAAAGATCCCACTGAAACAGGGGCCTTTGTGCAAGCTGCTTATAGAAGCAGCGCAGCGATTTTAGGGGTTGCTTTTATTGAGAATATTTATGGTAATTCTGGAATGGCGCCTTTGATGATGATCGGTTCTGTTCCTTTATATAATATCTTTGCAGTAATCGTCTTAACATTTGAAAATCCGAATCATCATGGCAGTGAAAAAGAGAGAGTAAAAAAGGCTGTAAAAGGAGTTGCAACAAATCCCATTATTCTTTCCATTTTTGCGGGAATTCTATTTTCTTTACTGAAGATTCAGCTTCCGACTATGCTTTATAAAGCGGTAAATAATATCGGAGTGATGGCTTCGCCGCTTGCTTTACTTGCGATTGGAGCTGGTTTTGAAGGGCGAAAAGCATTGGCTAAAATCAAGCCGACAGCAGCAGCAGCTTTTGTAAAGTTGATATTATTAGAAGAAATTTTCTTGCCGTTTGCCGTTTTATTAGGATTTCGAGATCAAAAATTACTGGCGTTGATTATTATGCTGGGTTCTCCGACAACGCCTACGGCTTATATTATGGCAAAAAATATGGATGGAGATGATGTACTGACATCCAGTGTGGTCGTACTAACAACGATGTTGTCAGCAGTTACGTTAACATTTTGGATTTTTATTGTGCGCTATTGTGGATGGATTGCAGGATAGTGTGGATAAATCAACTCATGAGACAATGTGGATAAGCGGTAAATACTATCGGGGTATTGAAGAAAAAGAAAGATGAGTGAAATGGCAGATTAAATTTGTATCTGTTGTTTCGCTCTTTTTTTACGTAAGTAGCCTGGTAGGGCATAAAACAAGCCCCTGCAGCGCATCCGTCTGCGGATCAACCATCTGCAGCAGATGAAAATAATGTATAGATGTGGTTTGTTTTTCAATATTGAAATGTAAATTTTAAAATTTTAAGTGTAAAAGATAAAAAGAGAAGAAATTGACATTATTTTGCAGATACCGTATACTAGTGAGAAAGAGTTCTATTTGTTTAAATTTTTGTAATGGCGACAGTAATATCTTCTGGGATTGGAGTTTCTGTTTTTATTACATGGTAGTAAGGTAGAGATAACGGAATCATTTCGTGTTTTCCATATACTGTGGGCGAGGTGTCAAAATAATGTTTTTGTGCATTTGCTAAAAATGGGAGAGAAATGAAAAATAGAATATCTTTTTTATTATATTTGTTTTATAATCATGGTAAGTTTATGAAAAGATAGACCTTAGAATCGATGATCGGGAACGGATTGCTGCGGTTTGGTTGAAATTTGTCGGAGGCAGATGGCAAATTTTCTTTCGATTGACTTATTGTGAGGATGTCCCCAGATGAAGGGAGCGTAAAATTTAATGGAAAAGATTACATATAGTGCTCAGACAGATATCGGAAAATGCAGAGAGCGAAATGATGATGCAGTATGTTCGGTGCCGGAAATTGGTTTTTTTGCAGTTGCGGATGGGATTGGACAGCTTGCTTTTGGAGGGGTGACAGCAGAGTATACTTGTAAATTGATGGCCAGTGACGTGGAAAACATTTATCAGAATTATCGGATCCATCTCGATGATGACAAGGCTGGAAAAGAACTGAAAACTGCTTTAGAAACGATTAGCAATAAAATTTTTCAAAAAGCGAATACACCGGATGTTTATCGATACGGAACGACTTTTTGTGGTATGATGTGTTTAGAAAATCAATTGCTCATAGTAAACATTGGTGACAGTAAGGCTTATGTGAAAAAGAAGGGTCAGACAGAAATTTTTCAGATTACGGAAGATCATAATTTAGCAGTTATGGCATCGAAGAATGGCTATATGACTTATGAAGAAGCTGTAGAAAGAGGATTGGCTTCCAGAATTTTGAATTTTGTCGGAATTAGTGAAAATACAGAAGCAGATTTGTTTGTGGTTGATCGTGCAGAGGTTGAAAAAATATTACTTTGCTCAGATGGTTTGAGTGGTATGGCATCAGTAGAAGAGATTGCTGCTTGCGTAGAAAAAAAAGAAGAACCGGACAGTATTTGCCGCGAGTTGATTCAATTAGCTAATCAAAAAGGCGGGAAGGATAATATTTCCGTTGTTTTAGTTCAGTTTGATGACTGCGAGGGTACTTTGAACAGTGATTAAGAAAATTATAAAAGTTTCTCAGAGCAGAAGTCGTTTCAATGCGGCAGAAGTACTAGCAGAAAAGCAGACCTCAGAGTATAGAAGTGATTAAAAAGAAAAGAATCGTTCTTAAAGCATAGAGATGACTAAAAGGAAAAGAGCCGTTTTCAAAGCAGAAAAGTGACTAAAAGGAAAAGAGCCATTTCCAAAGCAGAAAAGTGGCTAAAAAGAAAAGAGCCGTTTTCAAAGTATAGAAGTGGCTAAAAAACGTTTCCAAAGCAGAGAAGGCTTAAGAAGAAACACAATCTTAGTGCAATAGAAATTATCGGAGCACAAAGGAGGTCTAAAGTAAAAGTAATTGAAGCAGCTGGAAAGCAATGGACATAAAGAGAAGATCGAAACCTTAAATTGACCGGTTACAGAAGGCAGATGAGGAAAGGATAGAAAATAATGGTGGAAGACAGAGCAAAGGAATGGAAAGAGCAGAAAGAACCCGATGTGTGGGGGCGCATGGCTGATTTCATAGAACAGCATAAAGAAAAAGAAAAGGCTGAAAATCAAGAATATTTGGATTATCTTGCGAAAGCGTATCCGACATATGAATTAAATCGGGAGATATGTGGAAAGACAAAAGAAGGTCAAGAAGTAGAAGGTTTACTTGGAGAAGGTGGTAATGCGCGCGTTTATGCTTGTATAGAAACGAAACCGAAATCTTTTTTAGATGAAGGTTATCAAGATAAAAATCGTCGAGCTGTAAAAATTATAAAATTGGATGAAAAGCATACGATAGAACGGATTCAAAGGGAATTTAAAACACAGCATAAATATAAAGATATTTCAGTAGAAATTATGTTAACTGATGAGCGTGATCGTGATGAAATAAAGAAGTTTTATGGCGTAAGTATGGAAATGATGGATGGAACCTTGCGGGATTTATTAAAAAAGGAAGGTTCTTTTGATGCAGTAGATACAGTACGGATTATGAAAAAAATTTCAAGTCTTGTAAAAAAACTTCATCATGGTGGTGCTGTGCATTATGATTTGAAACCAGAAAATATTTTTTATAAGCAATTGGAAAGTGAAAAAACGACTTTTAAACTCGGAGATTATGGGTGTACGTATGAGGAAAATGCAACTGTTACAACTCTAGGTGGTACGGATTACTATTGTTTGGATTATCAAGAGACGGGTCCATCTCGTGATATGTATTCGCTAGGAGTAATCTTGATGGAACTGCAGGGTGCTGAGTACGATAATGAGAATCGTTGGAATCCTGAAAAAAGATGGGAAAAGGCGGAGGTTGATCAGGATTTAAGAACAATCAGTCGAAAAATCTGCCGTTTAAAGGATGATCAAGTTTACTCCATTGATGGATTTATTGAAAAATTAGATTCCTGGCTTGCAAGTCATGAGGATGAAGTCGCGATTAAAGATGGTGCGATGGATGTACTTTTAGAAAAAGCAGAAAAATTGGAATTGGAGAGCAGTACCGGAATAGGGGATCCGATTTCTCTGATGGCACGTGCTTTGAAATTTTATAAGGCGGCTTCGGAAAAGAAATCTGGCAAGGCGGCATATCGTTTGTATAAGATTTTTGATCGGGATGAAAAAATGTATTCCAAAGAAAAAGTCATGGAACAGTTGGAGTATTCTAAAAATCTGAATTATGCACCGGCTTTAAATGAATATGCGTGTCGAAGAATCCAGGAGTTAGGACCGGATGGGGATCCTGTGGAATTGATGCAGATGATAGAACTTTTGAGACGTGCGGCAGATGATTCTCCGGCGGCGGCTTATAATCTGGCAGTTTTAATGAAGGCGGATTTAGCACCAGAGACGAGTAAAAACGAAGCAGAAAATTTTCTGGCGAAGGCAGCTGCACAAAATTTTGAAGCAGCGATACAGCTGCAGAAACAGTTGGCAGAATGATGGAACGATAAAACTGAAAAGTAAGCAGCATGTTTTGTTATCAAAAAATTAGTGAAAAACAGTAGATGCAGATTAAGTAAACAGCAAATTTTGTTATCAAAAAA
>CAZTHP010000006.1:4594-41763 GCA_964613155.1 uncultured Lachnospiraceae bacterium
TAGTGAAAAACAGTAGATGCAGATTAAGTAAACAGCAAATTTTGTTATCAAAAAATTAGTGAAAAACAGTAGATGCAGATTAAGTAGTCAAGCAATTCTGTTATCAAAAAAGCTAATAAAAAACAGCAGATGTAGATTAAGTAGTCAAATTTGGACTTGCAAGCGAGTCTGGAATATATGCAGGTATATGCAGGGGTGAATAATGAAAGAATTTACGTTGAAGTGCATATCAGGAAGTTTGAAAGGTAAAACCTGGACGTTCCAGGAGGGAAAGTATTACCAGCTTGGCCGGAGTAAAGATGCTGAGATTAGTATACCAGATACGGAAGCGACGGTTTCTTCGCAGAATACTTTTTTTACCGTGCGGAATGGGGTTCCTTATATAGGGAATCGAAAGGTTCATGCAACTCAAAATGTAGGTACATGGCTGAATGATACGTATCTTGCAGAGGTTGCAGAGGAGAAGAATCTGCAGAATGGTTGGTATCCTCTGTATAATGCCGATACAATTGCAATTGGATATGGTGGTACTGCAATGCAGTTTTCATTTTCCTGTCCTGAACGGGAGTTTTCGATAGAAGAAGCTCGAACGATATTAAAAAAAGAGATTGCTTCTTTTGAAGGTCGGAGACCTTATCGGATGCAGAAAAGTGCAGATTGGAATTGGATTCGTGCAGATCAGAATCGGATTCAAGCAGATCAGGATCGAGCCAGTGCAGATCAGAATCGGATTCATATAGGTGCAGATCAGCTTCTTCCACCTTCGATTTTGCGTGAAGTGAAAGAAGGAGTGAAAGCAGGGGGACGAATCCGAAAGTCTGGTGAGCGGAAAGATGAGCGGGAAGCAGAATTTTGGAAGGACGTTAAGGAAAGTTTTTGGTATAAGGAAGATTTAGAACGTGTCTTCGGGGATTTGTTAGAAAAAAGAGTCCGTTTGGAAAAACCGCAAACATTGGATGAAATGGAGAAAAAAGAGGTTTCGAAGCGGATTGTTCAAAATCTTCATGATAGAGACATGTGGGCAAAACGATGGGAGCCGAAACGGAGCGGATGGCAGAATCAGTCTGTGCGGTTACAACCGTGGGAGCCTTCTGTTGGCGAAGGTGATGGAGATTTTGCAGCTGCAAAATTCAGAAATGCCGCAAATGCTGTGGATTTCGGAGAAGAAAAAGACAGAAAAGCCTGGGAGCAGGAGCCCGTTTCTCAAAAGAAGGATTATAAAGGAGATTTTCCCTTTCGCCAGCTGGGAAAAATTGGAGAGGGTGGTTTTTCCAATGTATACCTTGTGGTCGATGAGCGTGATGGAACCAACTTTGTAATTAAAGCGATGAATGTGGTAAAAGATCCGACGGCACGACAGAGAGCGATGTATTTTCGAGAAGCGGATCTGGGAGAGCGGTTGAATCATAAAAATTTGGTCAAAACTTATGATATCCGGATTGTGAAGGATACGTATTGCATACTGATGGAGTACTGCAATGGCGGAACGATTGCGGATCGGATGAAAGAGTTTTATGGATATTTGGATTTAGAGGAAGCAACCTCGTATTTTCTTCAAGTGCTGGATGCATTGGATTATCTCCATAATGTTGAAATTGAACAAAAAGATAAAAATGGAGTGCTGCACTCTGTAAAAGGGATTGTTCATAGAGATATCAAACCGGCAAATATGCTGATTTCTGTGGAAAATGGAAAAGAAATTGTGAAATTGAGTGATTTTGGTCTTTCGAAATCTTATGAATTGGCAGGTTATTCTGGGATTACGCAGGGCGGGGGCGCTGCAAGCCTTAAATATTGTTCCAAACGGCAGTTCTCAAATTATCAGTATGCAGGTCCACAGGATGATGTTTTTTCTGCAGTGGCTTCATACTATGAAATGATCACGGGTAAATGTGTTCGTGATACTCGTAAATATGTCGATATCAATCATGCGATTTGGGCAGGAAGTCTGCTGCCTGTTCGAGAAGCCAATCCACAGATTCCCCGCGCATTGGCAGAGGTGATTGATTCGGTACTGCAGGAAGAAGCTCTCCCTGCGGATTCTAATTTTGAATTTACGACAGCAAAAGAATTAAAAAGAAAAATAAAAGATGCTCTTTCTTGAGAATTCTTTTATTTTAAGAAAGACAAAAGTTTAAGAGAAGCAAAAGTCTAAGAAAGACAAAAAGTCTAAGAGAAACAAAAGTCTAAGAGAGACAAATGTCAAGGAGGTTACTATGACTGCTATTGTTAATAAAACGAATGTTCTCGCAAACGCTGGAAAGGCATCGGAAAAAATTGCAAAACAGAAATATAATGGAACAGAAACCATTAACACAATTTTGGCAGGTATCATGCGCGCAGCGACTGCAGTGTATGATGAGAAGGAAGACAGAAAAGAAAAGGAACGATTAGCAAAGCGTATGCATTGGGGAGAAGAAATCGATTCGATGCGTTTCGATTTTTGTGATGCAATGCCGCGCAGTATCGATGCTGCTGCGGAAAAGCGTAAGGTTGATAAACTTTGGGATGAAATGTCTGCAAATGCAACGGTCGATTCTTTGATGGTATTAGAATGTATCTTGAAAAATTTCAGAACACCTGAGATGGATACGATGTTAAAAGCAACGAAAGATGGTAAAAACGGCAAAAGTGAAGCGGTATCCGAGAAGATGCAGGAGAATACGGAGGAAGAAACCATCTGGAATCTGGATCATTTGGCGGATTCCATTTCTCCCAGAGAGAAACATACTCGTATGGAAAATCTGGTTTGTCTGGATAATGAAACAAGAGCTCGTTTGATTGAAAAAATGGATGGACAAACTGCTGCGGTTAACACATTTTGCGATCAGATTTGGAAAAATGATTTTTATAACCTTTCTTTAAAACCGAAAAAAGGTCCCAGAGGTGTTTTTACTTTTGTAGGTGCTCCTTTTATTGGAAAAACGTATCTGGCAAAAGAGGCAGCACGCGAAATGAGAGCGTTATACCTCGAAGTAAATATGAAACAGTATTCTTCTAAGGGCAGTCTTGAAAAGCTCCTGGGTACTTCTCCGAGTAAAAAAGGACCGTTGGTTTCCCTTCTGGATCGCAATAAAAATTCTGTTCTGGTTATTCAGAATATGGAACATGCATCAGCAGAGCTCAAAGCATTATTTGAATATATTGTGGTAACGGGCAAATTCCCGGCTTCGATCGGAATCGAACAGAACTTTGAAAACTGTATCATTATTTTCATGGCAGATGTAGCGGAAGCAGAAATGGATTTTGCAGCATCTTGCGGAAATGAAAGTGATACCAATACCTATAATGCTTTACGCAAATACGGTTTCCCGGCTTCTATGCTGACGGAAAAAGAAAATATTCCTGCTTATTTTGCATTGTCTTACATCGGTTTCCCGGCTGGTATTCTGACAAATTCTACGAAAATTTTCTTTGAAAATCCGACTTTAACGACTCTTGAAAAAATCTGTCGTTTGAGTTTTGAAGAAATCACAGAACAGTTAAAGAAAACATTTAATATGGAGATTGAAGTAGAAGATCGAGTTTATTCTGCACTGCTGTATGCACAGAAAAGTGAGATTGATGCTCAGAACATGGCTGTGAATGCACAAAAATTTGTGACAAATGAAATGCAGAAATTGTTCTCCTTATTTGATCCGATTTCTGCGTATGAATCGCTTAGCAAGATTAAAAAGCTTCATTTTATCCTGGATTTAGAAAATGAAGCTGATGCAGTCCGCCGTTTATTTAAGCAAGAAGAAAAAGCCAGCATTTTGTTTGTAGGTATGGTAGATGGAATCGGTCGCCGTGTTCGTAATGAACTGGAGCGTTTTGAGATCTATGAGGCAGATGACGCAGAAGAAGCGATTGCTCTGATCAATAAACATAGTATTGATTTTGTAATCATGCAGATGGATTCGGAAGTTCCGATTTCAAAAACGGAAGATCAGGATGATGATGATTTTGACTATAGAAGACGGAAACCGGAAAAAGAAAAAGTAGGAATTATGGAGCCGACCGTTATGATGTTTGACCATGTTCCGATCGGTGCAAGCAGTCTGCTGGAAAGACGTAATGAGCTTCATAAGCTGCACAGTAAATTCCCGGAATTACCGATTTATATCACAGAGTCCGATTATTTTGTTTTAGATCAGGAATTAAAGAATGCACTCCTGCAGGATGGTGCCAAAGGCATTATCCAGATGGAAACCGATTATAAGCAGATTGATGGATTTGTAAAGAAATTGACAGCATTGAGCAAAAACTTCTATATCCAGAATCAGATCAAGAGACTGAAAAAGCAGTCTAAAGTGCTTCATTTTGAAACAACTCCTTTCTATGATAATGAGCAGCAGATTATTTATGTACGTCTGAAAAACTTTACGTTAGAGCAGATTCTTTCTGCTGGAGATCAGGACGTTGATGTAGAAGCTGGGGAACATATTGAGGTACGTCTGAGTGATGTGATTGGCGCAGATGCTGCAAAGGAAGAATTAAAGAGCTTCCTGGATTATTTGAAGAATCCCAAGCGCTATATTGCAAACGGCATGAGAACTCCCAGAGGTGTTCTGCTTTATGGTAAACCGGGCACTGGTAAAACGATGCTTGCAAAGGCATTGGCAGGAGAAGCAAATGTTGCATTCCTGGCACTGGAAGGCAGCTCTATGATCGGTCGTTATGTGGGCGATGAACAGCGCATGATCAAAGAATTATTTGCAAAAGCCCGCAAATACGCTCCTTCGATCGTATTCATCGATGAGATTGATACGATTGGAAAAGCTCGCAGTGGTTCTGACAGTACGATGTCACGGGTGGAAGAACAGGCTCTTACCACATTGCTGACAGAAATGGATGGAGCGAAAACAGATCCCAGTCATCCTGTTTTTGTTATGGCAGCGACAAACTATTCCGTTTCACCGAACGCAAAAGGCATTGGAACACTGGATCCGGCGTTGCTGCGTCGGTTTGACCGTACGATTTGCGTAGAACTTCCGAACCGCAAAGGCCGTTTGGAATTCTTAAAGAGAAAAACAGAGGATGACAATGCATTTGACCTGGATCGTTCAACCCTTCGTCAGGTTGCAGAACGTTCTGCTGGATGCAGTTTGGCAGATCTGGATAATGTCCTTGAATTTGCAAGACGAAAAGCACTTCGCAAAAATGGAGATGTTACCAGCAACATTCTCGTTGATGCACTGGAAGAAATCCTTCACGGTGAAAAGGTAGAATGGGGGCAGGAATTAATGGAACGAGTAGCTTATCATGAAGCAGGTCACGCAGTATTAGCTTGTGTAAATGGTCATACACCTAATTTTGTGACGATCACTTCCCGTGGTGATATGGGTGGATATACTTGTATCGAAAATGATTCCTATGTGGAAACAAAATCGCGTTTGTTAGCAACAATCCGCGAATGTTTAGCTGGACGTGCAGCGGAAATTTTACAGTATGGCGATAAAGAAGGAATTTCTACTGGATGCAGCGGCGATCTTCAGCGAGCAACAGAAATTGCAAAAGCCATTGTATGTAAATTCGGTATGGATGGAGAAATTTTTGTTGTAAGTGATGAAGATCAGAAGAATCCTTACTATGCACAGATGATTCACGAAAAGGTTGTGAAAATCCTGAACGATCAGATGGAACAGACCGCTGATTTAGTTAAGAAATATCAGAAAGCGATTCAAAAAATGGCAGAAGCCCTTCTGGATTCCAATCAGTTGAATCAGGATGAAGTGGATGACATTATGGATGAATGTGGTTGTTAAAAAGGAAGCATTATGGAAGAAAATATGGAAAAACTCAGGAGAAAGATTGTAAGAATCATAGAGGATTATCTGGATGAGCTTGATCTGGAAGATGCAAAAGATTACGAATATAATGAAACGCAGTCCTGTTATCATTCGCGGCCATTAGTATTGGCAGAAGAAATGGCAGCGAAAGTGGTTCAGATTGCAATCCCAGTGTATTCTGATTCGTTTGAACTGAATCTTTATACTGCGCAGTATCTGTCGGATCCGGAGAATCGCAAGGAGACCATGCTTTTTATTGGTTTGCTCCAAAATCTTCTGTATCCTGGAACCAGTATACACTATATTCCAGGAGGTCCAATCCGTTTCTGCCGTTACGTTGATTGTATTAACACAGCGGGAGAGGGACCTTCTCTGGAAAAAATAAGGGTAAATATGAACATTCTTCTGGCGATGTACCAAAAATTTATGGATTGGATTTTAGCAGTGGATATGGGACTAGTAACCGCTGAAGATGCATTTGGCGAATTGTTAGAAGATTAATCCATTCGAAAAGAAAAGGTTGTGAAGGGGATGTGTCGGATAGAGGGAGGGAACCTTATTCGGCACATTTCCTAGTTATGCGAAAATTTTAACAGTTGTGCAGAATAAAGAGAATATAGTACAATAGAAGAAAGTTTTAGAATAGAAAGCGGGAATCTTCGGTAATTCAATTGCCGATGTAGTTCACTAGGATAAAATGTAAATCAAGAGAAGATACCAGGGAGTGAAAAAATATGGTCAATATTGGATTGGATTTTGGAAGTACCAATACGTTAGTTGCGTATTATAATGGGGAAGAACCAGCTATTGTACCTGTTTACAATACAGAAGCATATACAGTTCCGTCTTATGTTGCGTATGATGAAGATTGTGAAAAATATGAAGTGGGCATCAACGCGCAGGAATCGATTGGAGAAGATGAGTATACGATTTTTCGCGCCTTTAAGATGCTGCTGCGTGAAAATGATGAGAAGAAGCTGGCAGAATGGAATTATGATCAGGATAATACACCGGAACAGATTACGAAATGTTTTTTAGAAGATGTTTTACATAATGCACTCAATTCTTTAGGGGAAGATCGGATTGGTACGTTAACGGTTGGAATACCGGAAATTTGGAGAAAAACAGGAAATCGGCAAAAGCAAAATGCCAGCAAACTTCTGTATGATATTTGCAAAAGTTTAAATTTAGCAGATGAAGTGAAGATTGTAACAGAGCCAGAAGCTGCTTCGGCATATTTGGCTTATAAATATGCAAATAGCGAAAAGCAGAATTTTCAAGGCCATATCCTGATCGTCGATTTTGGCGGGGGTACATTGGATATTACATTATCGAATGTGAGACCGGGTACCTCGGAAGATCAGCAAACACAATATGATATGCAGATTGTTACAGAGGAACGAACCGGAGCCGGTGAAAATACAATTGATGATGTTTCGACGGTCTTAAAGGTAGGCAATGGCGGCATTTTTTATATGGAATCGGTAATCGACGCGGCTCTTAAGGCATGTGGAATCAATCCAGCTGAAGAAAAATTAAAGCATTTTGATAA
The DNA here is from genome assembly GCA_964613155.1 of uncultured Lachnospiraceae bacterium. Classification (GTDB taxonomy): domain Bacteria; phylum Bacillota; class Clostridia; order Lachnospirales; family Lachnospiraceae; genus TWA4. The sequence goes on from CAZTHP010000006.1 coordinate 11,918, forward strand.
ATATTCCGAGTGGGTTCGGAAGCTGGAAAAACGTATAATTACAAAGCAAAAAGAAATTAAAAGTATTTTTACAGACTATAAGAATGTTGGAATTTATCGAGAAAGTTCGTTAAAAGAATTAGATCAAGAGACATTTGCTTCGTTTAAACATAAAAGTAAAGGAAAAGTGAGTATTACCTATGGAATTTTAGCACGAGTTTATCAGGATGTGATTGCCGATACGTTTGCTTCCCAGTTAAATTATATTATCCAATATATGGATGCACAAAAAATTCCATATTTAAATGGGAATTCCAAAGAATTTCAGTTAGCTTTAGTGGGTGGATTTGGTAATTTTTATTTAGTTCAGGAACAGTTAGAACGCATGATGAAAGTTGGCGCAAATCATTCCATTATTGCAGGTGCCAGCGAATGTGAAAAAGCAATCGCTTTTGGAACAGCACTTTATGCAAATGATATTGTGGGTCATAAGTATACACTGCCGTATTCTCTTGGTATTCGCCTGCAGGATCGTTTGGGTCATCCTCTCGATTGTTATGCATTCCATTATCGGAAGGAAATTAATCCGAATGAAATTTATTTTATTAAATATCAGGGACAGCCAGTGCCGATCATTAATCGGAAAAATGTTTTTGATCGATTTTTAATGAAAGAGGAACGAGATGACTCAAATCGAGAAGCCGATATTGTTCGCCCTTACGAGGAATATGTAGAGAAACTGCGTGGTGTTTCCAGTGAAAATACAGAAGGAGAAGATCGTCTGTTTATTGCTTTTTCGATGGATGAAAATGATTGTCTTACAATCTATGGATATGATGCAGAAAAACAGGTTTATGGAGCACCGCCTTTGACAGAAGAAATGATCAAGAAAAAGACACCGCGTATTGTGGTATTAGATGATATTAATAAATTATTCCCGCCGACAGCAGATATTTAACAATTTTTTGCAAGGAAAAACGTGCAGTGGTGTAGGCAGCGATTGTTTTGCGAAATAATCGTAAAAAGAAGATTAAAAGAAAGATAAAAATGGTGATGAAAGATGAAATTTGATATAATCCGCCAGGATATCGACTTAATCGAGCGAAAAAAACAAGTTACTTTGGAAGATATCATGAAGCTGATCAGTGACTTAGGGCTGGATATTAGCAGTAGTTTTGAAGACGCTTCTATTCAGGATCTTCCTGTAGTAAATACGCAAGATCTTTCAGTTTATATGCGCCAATGGGCACTGACGCTTTCTGTGATTTTGGAAGAACATCGAGATGAGCTGGTACAGGAAAGTCGTTTTTCACGATTGGAAACACTTTGCAATGCGTTAAGTCAATGGGAACAGGAAACAGCGGCAGGTGGTGCTTCTGGTGAAGGTACGCTGGGAGAACAGAATGGGTCGATTGCGGAAATTCTGTCAGAGTACGAATCGAAGGAAGAGCAGATGAAGGTTTGTCTGGAGCTTCAGGAAGTTTTTCAAGAGCATTTAAAACAGGTAGAAGAAAAAAAATGTGAGTTGGTGCATGAGAAGAAAAAACTTGCGATTCAGATGCTGCGATTCGATGAGTAAGATGATGATTAAGATATTGAAAAATGATGAAAGAAAATGGTGATAAAGATGGAACATCAAATGGAATGTATCGTATGTGGAACGGAGAATAGCGGTTTTGTCTGCCCTGTGTGTGGATATATGTCTTCGGCCAGCTATGGCGATGATGTTGATTTTGCAAAAGAAATTGAAAGAGCAGATGAGTACCGCGCGGGTATGCTTGCGCGAGTACGTGTGAAGATACCGGTATATTCATATAAAAATAAAATTAAAATGGAAGATCGCCAGTTGCTCGTTGAAGAACCTGATATAGGGAGTATTGAACTGGAAGGACGCCAGATGAAGCTGAATCAACCAATCTGGTTTTCTGAAGAATTTTGCAATCAGGAACGGGATTTGGAATTAAATTATGAAGTCGTTACGATTGATGGAAAATCCGATATTTACAGAGAAAAATTGGAAAATCCGGGAATCGAAGACGAAACCTGGAAAATAGGGATGATTCTTCGACCGGAATTAAAGATTCAGCTGATTGTAGGAAATGAAAAGCAGTACAGCACATCTTCACTGCATGCAATCAAGTAGTATCGGTAAGGAAACAAAGGCTGCTGAAAAAACGATAAAGAAGGCTGGATAAATGGAGATAAAACTGGGAAATAAGGGACGAGTTCCGAAAGGAAACTTTGGTTTTGTTTATGAAAAAACAAAAGATCAAGAGATTTTTGATCTGCTGTTGGCATGTGAATCGGTGTATCGGTTAGATTATCGAGATTTTGCACATAAGCTGCGAATGGCATATGAAGCAATTGCAATCTGGTGTGAAATGAAATATCTCAAAGAGCATAGACGGGCAAAGGGGATGTCAGATGAAGAACTGAAGCGTGAAATTACCCGCAATGCAGCAAATCCGCATATATTGATGCGAGTAGGCGACCAGAAGGATCAGCCGTATCATTTTAAAAATATGCTGATTCGCTATACCTACGATTTTTCAGAGCAATTTGAATCCTTCTTACATCGTTTTTCTTATGATACAAGAAAAAGTCTGCAGAAAAATCTGGTATTTTGGATTCGTTATTTTTACGATTTTGGAAGCAAAAGTTCTCATGTGGGAACGAATGATGCAGGGCGTTTTCAGCTGGATCAGCGAAATGTAAGAATGATTTTTCATGCTTTTCATGATTTTTTAACAGTCTTGTTTTCCGTGTCACATACTTTTTCGGAGCAGGATGTGCCGATACGGGATTTTTATCCGGTTCCGGAGAGTATTTGCCATGCACAAGGACTGGAGCTGGAAAAGCGTGAGCGGCTGTATTTGCGGGAAGAACATGGGAAAATTCGCTATTATCTGGGGATTTTGGAGAATAATGCTGCTTCTTTGAAGGATAGACGAGAGCGGGATGCTGTGCGGCAGCTTTGGGAAGAAACTTGCGAAAGTCCGTCGAATATTATTCGAAGTGCAGATTTGCTGCCGGCAGCTGAGGAGGGGGAAGTTTATCAGTTTTATGCACTGGCAGATTTTCCGATGTCCCTTCGATATACGCTGCTTCGGGACATGTCGCAGAAGGAACGCCGAAGATTGGTACAGGGAATTGCAAGAGGAATTTTCTCGATGCATCGATGCAATCCGCCGGTCTATCACCGAAATCTTTGCCCGGAAGTGTTTCTATTGTTCAAACTACAGGGACAGTATCAGATTTTGCTGGCAGATTTTCAGTATTCGAAATGTCAGGAAGATTTTGTCAATTCTCAAGATTCCGAAGGCGCAGAAACAGTATTTTTTGATTTAAAGAAAATGGCATCGCGTCTTTTTGAAAATGATTTTTTTGCACCGGAGATACGAGGAAAATCGGGACAGGATGATTCGATCGATTGGGAAAAAGCGGATGTTTTTTCATTTGGACAGCTGTGGCTGTATATGATGACGGGATTTGTACTGGAAAAACCAGAAGAAACCTATCATTTGATCAATCGGGCAGATCTCCGTATCGAAGAAAAAGATTTGTTAGCCGATATGCTTTCCTGGGATGCGCAGGATCGACCGGGGATGAAAACGGTTATGCGAGTGCTGACTGCGGAATTGATTTAAGTAGGATCGCAGGAAATAAGGTTTTTCAGGCGATTTTGCAGGGAATTTTATTCAGAGATCAGCAGGAATGCAGGGATGGTCAGAAGATTGACAGGAAACCAAGGATGATCAACAGGGAATTAACGGGAAATCAAGGATGATCAACAGGGAATTAACGGGAAATCAAGAATGGTCAACTGAGAATTAACGGGAAATCAAGGATGATCAACAGGGAATTAACGAGAAATCAAGGATGATCAACTGAGAATTAACGAGAAAACAGGGAATGAAAGGTTTTGTGGATGAAAACAGCAGAAAAAGAAGCGAAACGAGAATCGCTGAAACAAAGAAAAGACAGTGATATCTTAAATGATATTTTCTCCAATCAAGATCAGGAGCTGGGACAGGATTTAGCAGATATGCTGGATGAAAAAGAAATCCCGGTGTTTGATGAAGAAGCTGGCGAAGAAATTGTTGATTTTGAAGACGATATTTCTAAACAGCGCGAGCATTGGGAAGCAGAATGCCCTGGTCGTGAGGAACTGGATGCGGAAGAAGTGAAGGAAATCCAGAACGAATCAAATAAATTAAACGAAGCCCAGGACGAAACAAGCGAATCAAATGAAGCGCATGAATCCAGTGAATCGAGCAAGGAAGATAGAAAACGGGATCAGCCTGGTGAGAATCCGTTCAATGAGGATCAGCCTGGTGAGGATCAGTCCGATGAGAATCAGCCGAATGCGGAAAATCCGGGTTACAAGCCGTGGCCTGTTTCGGAAGAAATGCGGGAAAAAGCAAGGACATCGGAGGATTCTTCGCGAGAAACGATTATCGTTCAGATTCCAGATGCAGTCATGCAGGAGCAGCCGCAGGATGAAAGAGAAATCCAACCGGAAAAAGCGATTTTCAATCCTCCGGAGGATGATAATGCGCCGGTTGTCTATATTGATTTTTCGCAGGAAACAGAAGAACATGAGAAAAAACGGAGCAAAGATCTGCTGAATCCGCAGGAGCAGGGAGAAGGAAAAAACGGGGCAGAATGGAATCTGGAAGAAGATGTGGAAATCGAGCAGGATGACGAAGAACCGAAAAAACGTCCCTGGTGGTATTATCTTTTGATCGCACTGGGTGCGGCCGCAATTGTTCTATTGCTCCTGTTGTTCTTGTAGGTATTTTATGCGAGATAGAGGTTTTCTAAAGGATTATACGCGAACAAGATAGAATGGTGCCTAAAGGCTTTATAGAAGTTAGAGGCTTTATAGAGGTTAGAGGTTTTATAGAAGTTAGAGGTTTCACAAAAGTGTGAAGTTTAACTGCATGTATATCAAGATTTTATAGAATTTAAACTCCTGATAAAACTATGAAATTGAACTGTAGATAGAGGTTTTACGGGATTTAGAAATAGGTTACAGCGGTGAAACTTCATGAAACTATAACTTCACCAGGATAACGAACCGGGAACTTGGAATGGAAATCTCGGATTGATAAAATAAGAGTGGAAAACAGCTGAATAGGAGGAGAGAAAAACAGATGGAAAAAAAATGGAAAAAAAGGCTTTTGGCTGCTGTTTTAGCGGTTCTTTTCGGAACTTCAGCTGTCAGTACAGTTTTTGGAATGGAAAGTAGTGCAGCGAAAGCTTCTGATAAAACGATGGAATATCGAGATGAGCAGTTGATTCATCCGGATAATCGTGCATTAAATGGCTACGATATTGTATTTGTGATCGATAACAGCGGTTCGATCTGGAAACAGCAGGATATTCGAGATGCTGCGCTGCGTACTGTAGCGGATCTTGCAGTTGGCAGTAATGTACGGATTGGTGCTGTTTATTTTGCAAATGAGGTTTACAGTACATTTCAGTTGACGTCTGTAGAAGATGAAGCTTCTTATCGTGATGTGATCACGAATGGTCTACGAATGACGAGAAAGGATGAGTCCAATCGTGATACGAATATCGGAGCAGGGCTGAAAGCGGGAATGGCACTGTTTGAGGATCAGGATACTTCCAGAGAGCGTGTTATGATCCTGCTTTCCGATGGGGTGAATGAAAATTTAGCACAGTCTGCTTCTTATCGAGAGATGGCAGATCAGGAAACGAGGGAACAGGTTCAAAAGATTCAAGAAAAAGGCTATCCGCTGTATTGTGCTTTCATTGAGAAATCTTATGGAGATCAGGCATATTTGAAAAATCTGGTCAATTATTTTGAAAATGTCAATACATACGATTCTCGGCTGGTAACGATTTCGGATGCGGATATTTCGAAGCTGGCAGATTGTATGGCGGGGATTTTCTATGATTTAAATGGAGGCATGAAATATAAAAAGCTGAATCTGGATTCGCATGGAAATGATACGTTTTATATTCCAAGTTTAAATATTACAGAGCTGCAGATTTATTTAAATAATTATGATGGTGCAGTTTCGAAGCTGACAGATCCAAATGGAAATGTTGTTTCGGGCTGGTCAGAGGGAAATTCCAGTTTTTATACGGTTGAAGATCCGGCAGAAGGAAACTGGCAGTTAGAAGTGGACAGCGAAAAACCGGTTACTGGTACGATCGCATATTACACGGATATTTGCCTGCGGTCGGAAATCAATGGAACGGCAGCAAAAGGACAGGAAATTTCACTGAATCTGGATTTCTATGATGCGCAGGAGCAGAAAATTGTACTGGATCCTTCGGCAAAGGTTACAGCCGATTTTTATGTAAAGGAAGAAGCGACGGGTTCGCGCCTGGATATGGCAGAAGAAATTCCATTTCAGATTGACGGCAAAACTGCTGCATCGGATTTATTTTCTTTAAATGCATCGGGTGCGATCGAATGCGGGATTCATATTACCTATGATGAATTTATTGATCTAACTTATACTGTACAAAGGGAGAAAGAAATTCCTCTTTTTGCACCGACTGCGAAAGATTATCAAGGTACATTTTTAGGTTTGATCCCTTCTTTTCCGGAGGGAGATGGCATGCAGGCTTCATTAAAATTAAAGGATTATGTGGAAGACCTGGATGGGAAAACAGAGGAGTTGCAGATTGCCGATATGCGGCTGAACAATACAACACATACAGCAGCAGCAAAGATTCGAGATGGGAAATTAAATCTTCTGACCGAAGATGGGCAGCTTTTCCCGGCATTTATTGAAGGAACCATCGTATTTTCAGATGCAGACGGTCAGACTGCAGAAATGAATTTTAAAGGATATGTAATCAACATGACACTTGTATTAATCATTGTTATTATTTTAGCAGCGCTGCTCTTTGGCGGCGGATATCTTGCAATGCGTGCAAAGAAAAGAAGACAGGCACTTTTAGAAACCTTTGGCGGCTATATGACGAGCTTTGAGGAGCAGCAGAAAACAGCAGAAGAACTTCTGGAATCCTGTAAGGAACTGGAAGAAGGAAAGCTTGCAGCTTATCAGGATCAGAACACTGCGCTGCGGGAACTGATTCAAAAGGAAAATCTGACAGAAGAAGTTCTGCAGATTCTGGGCATTCACCAGCCGTCTGGTTCGGAGCAATTTCGCCGATTATACAAAGTCATTGACCGGGCGACGGAGCAAGCGCAGAAAGTACTGGATTTTGCAGCAGATGAACATCAGCATTTTGCAGAGTATCGAAATATGTCTGCGAATTCGTTGGAAGAACGGATGAAACATATGCGTCTGAGCGTTCAGAGTTTGCTTCGGGAAAATGAAAAAACAAAAACGCTGTTAGAGGATGCAAAAGCAGACCTGGAAGCGGAATTACCAGATGAAAATGCGGAAAAAGAAAATCTGGAATTTTTATCGTTTATGTGTGCGCGTTCCTTCCAGCATAATATTGTACTGAATATAAAACGCAGACAGGCGATTCTTATGAAAAATTCGAGATGCATGTATCGACTCTTAGATGAAGCATCGATGCTGAATTTGGAAGAAGAAGAAACTCTGGGTGAGTATTATGGTATCCAAACCGGAATGCTTTTCATGCCGTTTGAACAGGCCGATGAAACCGGCAGAGTGATAACCGGTGTGATTGCCGTATCAAATCGTCCATTTGCTGCAAGAGAGCAGTCAGAAAGTGAAGAAGAAACTGTGGTCGATACTTCTGTGATCATGCCTGCGGGTTCTGCATTCCGCCTGGAAATTGAGAAGCTGGGAACGGTATTTGTGCAGGTGGAATAAGAAATTTGACAGGAATTAGCCCTTATGGGGTGACGTAATCGACAAGAGGCAAAAGGGAAGGAAAATATTATGCGTGCACACAGTCTAAAATGTCCAATTTATTTTGATCCGATGTTTTTTAAGGAAGATGGGAGCGATTATACCGAAGAAGAATGGAAGAACGTGAAGCTGGAAGAAGTCATGTCGATGGTATCCTATGAGCTGTTTTATGACGGAAAAAGTGCCAGAGATGAACTGTTAGACAGCATTGAAACTTTGTCAAACGGTGTCAAAAAATATCTTCTGAAGATATTGGAGCCGGTTTCAGATCCAGATTATACACGTACCTGGTCTGGGACGGGAGAATTGCATCCCAGAGTTCTTCTATATCCGGCTGGACATATAAATCGTCGCCTGAAAGGGGAAGAACACTTTAAAAATATGGGAGATCTTGCATTCTTTCTGGCACAGCTGAATACTCTGGGAATCCGGATTCAACGCAATCCAGATGCTTCCATTGGGTTAAGAGCACGAGCAGGCGGACCTTTAGCACATTTAAAACCTTGCTGTCCCAGATGCCATACGATTCTGCCGGATGAATGGTTTAACTCTGTTGGCTATTATAAAATTTCCCTTTTAGGCCCTCCGTTAGGCGGAAAAACGACATTATTATCTTCTTGGATGGTTCAGGAATATTCCGCACTTCGGTCTATTGTTTTTTTTAGTAAAAAATGCAGTGCGGTTTATGGATTAGCAAGAGGAGATTCCGAATTTGAAATTCAAAAATATTTTCGGAAAACGGCAGAAAATCTTTTTGAAACCGGGCAGTATCCAGGTCGAGATGAACCTTCCAGAAAACCGCCTTTGTACACTCGAATCATTCATTATACGGATGAAATTCAGGAAGAAACCGGTAAAAAGGAAGAATATTTGATTCTGGGAACGTATGATATTGCAGGGGAAACGTTGAAAAATATTCAGTCAGATGAGGAGAGGGGTATGGAATTGACCGCCTATCTCAATTACATGGATGCGTATATTTATTTAATCAGCCCCAGTCAATTATCGGGATTATCCAGAATCATCACCGATGAGAAACCAGAAAGTCGATCATTGAAGGAAAATTTGGCACTGTCTCAGGATAAGATTCGAGTGCTTTCCCTGGAAGAACAGGCAGAATATCAGAAAACATTTCTGGAAAGTGGACAAACCATTTCGGCTGTGCAGCTGTTAGAACCTGCAAAAGAAAGTCGGATCAAATACGATCCTTGGGGAATTTTCCATAAGATTGATAACTTGCTGATTCAGGAAGGAATGAAAGCAAAGGTGCATATGGCCTATACATTGGTGAAAAGCGATCAGATTATGGAACTTCCGGAAATTGCAGAACTCGTGGATACAGAGACGGTTTTCCAAAACCCTGCCGATGTGCGTGCGATGGATTCCCGCTATATTGCGCAGAATGAAAGTGTCGTAAAAGAAATCCTAAAACATTTTGCAATAAGCGGAAATCAGCAGAAGAAAAAAGAATTTCTGGACTATTTATCATGTACCGGCGACAGCAGCGGCTTTCAGAGCGTTTCCTGGCATTGTGTTAGTGCGCATAATGAAAAAAATACCGCGGCATATGAATCGATTCGCAAAACAGATCCGCTGATCGGCTGTTTACTGGCAGCTTTCCAGCAATTAGGTTGGTAATCAGGAGAAAGGATTGATTCAAAATGACAATAGAGTATGAACAGGTTTGTTATTCCTGGCTTCATGGTGGAAATTATAATGGAATCGCTTCCGATGGCTGGGGAATTGCTGGCACAAGTAATACGGAACCAGCATTTTTAAAAGGGGCAGTCGATTTGATGACGAATCGCAGTGCAGCTTCTGAGGAAACGGTGACAGAATATTATGAGTATAGTCCGCTTTTTCATCGGTTTATCTACTTGGGAGTGCGGAAGCTTCCATCTATTTCACAGATGGGAGGCGGGGATAATAACCGTTTGATGCATTTGTATATTCCAGTTCAAGTATTGTTCGCAAATTCATCAGAAAAACAGGCAGCAGTTTCTTTGGAGGAAGCGGCAGCAGAAGTAAAATTGGGGGGATTTCCGGAGATTGGAGAGCTGGATTATCGAAAATACGTGCCGGATCCGCAGCAGCGAGGGATTTGGCCGCGAGCTGTTTTTCCTTGTAAAACTTATGAATATCAGGAAATTTTGAAAAAATATGGTTTTCAGGATACGCAGGAAAACCGGGGGGAACATCGTCTGGCGGTTTTACTAAGTTTGCTGTATCTTTCATTTTATTCCGATGAATGGAAGCGATTGATTTTTCCAGTTGGAGAGCAGGATCCTTATGAGATTGCGCGGGAGATTACCTGGCTTTCGCATCAGCTGGTACCGGAACAGATTTTTGGAAAAAAAAGAATGGAATTGATTCAAAATCTGGGGTATACAGCAGGAGAGCAGACGAAAGGAAACGGCTTGATCTTTTATAAAGGCAGCTTGTCGAATCTGTCTCTGAAAGAACATGTTTATAACCTCAATGGAACCTATGATGCAGCTGTGGATATCAGCAAAGAGCAGTTGGATCGAAAGGCAGCAGATACTGCCGGATTTTTCCTGGAATTGGCTCGGAAAGCGCAGAAATCACCAGAAGTTGCCAGAGCGTGGATACAGAAGATTTTAAAGGAAACAACGGAAAGTGTTGATACACTCCAGGAACTTGGACAAGCATATCAGAAGGTAAGAGTTCAAGAGGAATCGCAAGCGAGGTTTCAGGAGAATTTAAAAGCAGAGTCGCAAGCGGATTCTCAGGAGAATTTGAAAGAGGAATCGAAAGTGAAGCCTCAGGAGAATTTGAAAGAGGAATCGAAAGTGAAGTCTCAGGAGAATTTGAAAGAGGAATCGAAAGTGAAGCCTCAGGAGAATTTGAAAGAAGAATCAAAAGTGGAGCCTCAGGAGAATTTGAAAGAGGAATCGCAAGCGGATTCTTCTTTGAATGAGATGTTGGATGCAAGCGTAAGGGCAGCATCAGAAGCAAGTTTAAAAGCAATTTGGGGAGAGGATGTTTTTGGTTGTCGTGGATTGGATTCGAAAGGATCCGCGGACGAATCAAGTGGTACGACACAGGACATTTCTTCTCTGGAGACTATGGCAGATGCGAATTCTTCTCAGAATCATCAAGATACGGCAGATCGCATCGATGCATTAGTAAGGAAAAAGAAAAAAGGCGGATTTTTCTCCAATCTTTTAAGAAAAAAACGCAGCTGAAAATGGAGTGTCAATGATAAATGCCTAAAGGGGAAATTTATAAACGAAGGGAATTAAGTAACTGGATCAAAGAAATTAGAGAGAGAAGCGGCATGAAAGTCGCTTCTTTTGGCAATGCCCATATCCGTTTTCTGGAAAAAAACGGAAAAATGTCAGCAGTTTCCTACAAGAGGGTTGCGGTCTCGTATTGGGAAGCAGGGGAGCATCTTCCGTCCTATCCGGAAACCATCGCCTCTTTGGCGATTATGGATTATGATCTTCGAAATCCATTGCAAAATCTGGAAAGTATTTCGAATTCCAGTGCTCGTATGAAACATGTTACTTCCTGTATGGAAAAGTATCTGGGCAGAAAATTATACTGTAAAAATTTTACGGATTTATTGATTTTACATGCGGCAAGAGGGATGTTTCCTTTAACGCAGGTACCAGAAATTTATAATGAATTTATGGAAATCATTTTGCAAGATAGTGGGAATTTTACGGAAACGCAGCGCAAGTCCTTTCTGATGCGGCGAGATACGAATACTTTATTCGCCAGATTGCTGGAATTGAAGACATTGGAAGAATTAAAAGCAGAAGTGCGAGAAAACAGCCATTTTTATGCAGTGGGTTATCGTATGTTGGGCGAACGACTGCAGGCAATTTATCAAAAATCTTATGAAATAATTAATCAGGAGATGGATCTTTTATCAGCAGTTCGTTTTTATGCACCGGTATATCGCGATTCTGTCAAAAAATTAACGTCTTATGAGATTGTTGTGAGCCGACGCTGGCTGATCGATCTGTGTTTGCTGCTGCATTTTTCAAGGAAGGATATCAATGAAGTGCTGCGCAATGCGCAGTATATTGAGCTGTCAGAGGAACTGGATCATCCAGAATCGCTCCTTCAGGAACTTCCGGATAAAATAAGTGGTTCTGCGGAGTGGTTTGGTGAGGTCGAACGAAATTTTCTTCGAATTTTCAAACCGGTAAATACTTCTTTGCCTGTTATTCTAGAAGATACGGATTTTTCACCACTTCGTTTCTTCCGTTTGCAGGAGTATACGGAAAAGGAAAAACTTTTTTATGTGCTTTCAGTGGGATGCTGTATTCTGGAATCGGGAGAGTCTTTTCCACTTCCGCTTTATGAACTGGATTATCTGCTGGCAAAACCGGAGATGAAGAAGGCACTGAAAGCGATGTTGGAATGTAATCTAAAAGAATTTCAGGAAAATGGACGGCAGTGGATCATAAAAACATTTTACAGGGCAATTGACAGTTCAAAAGCAGATACAATTGATGCAGCAGACGAATGGAATCCGGTCTATCTCTTATTAAAAAAATATCATGCTCAAATGGAACAGCATATTGAACATCCGAAGTGGTATCATCATGGAAAGACGATGCAGGAGCTGCGTCTTACATTAATTGACGATTATGCTGCTTATTATGAAGTGTCAGAGGAAAAAATCGCGCTTTTAAAGGAAAATGCACAGACATTGGGAATCGGCAGCCAGCAGTATGAGCAGATTTTGTGGGATTTTGCATGTGGAAGTTATTTCAGTGCATTTTGCTACACCGTTTTTACTGGTTTTTTGTATAAAGGAACGGTCTATCAAGATGAATTACATTTTATGCGGAAAGAAGAAGGGAACGCTCTTTACTCGATGCTGCGATTTTGTTTTATGCTTTATCTGGGAGAATCGCCGGTTTCCATTGGACCAAATGGCGGAATCCTCTTGGAAGCGGGAGATACACGGGAAATGAATTTTCCTAGGGTATTGCTCCAATTGCTCAGTTATTTGAATTAAGCAAAGTTTGATCTGTGTATGAAAGCGAAATCTCGAAATCTGTTTTTTGAGATTTGGTAAGTGATCAATCCGCAATGTGTTTATTGGAATGCAATCGATTGTTAAACCCAAATCTGTTTATTGGAATCCAATCGATTGTTAAACAAAAATCTGCTTCTTGGAATATAATTGGATTATTAAACCAAAATCTGCTTATTGGAATCCAATCGATTGTTAAACAAAAATCTGTTTATTGGAATATAGTCGGGTGATTAAAGCACAATCTGTTTCTTAAAGTCGGATCAACGGATTAAAATTTAATTGGTTTCTTGGAACAAATTCGTTTGGAAAAGGGATGGATTAAATTTTATTGGAAAATAAATTTCAAAAATAGAATTTGTCAAAATACGGTTCAGAAGAATTTCTCGTTATGAACCGTATTTATTTGCCTTTCTCTCTGTCGTATGATATAGTTTTTTGTAAAAGGAGAACTGATTATAGGCGATTTTACTTAAAAGAAGACTTGATTTATGAGGGAGGATGCATGATGAGAGCATTTGTAAATTTTGGCACGATTTTACTACTAGTTTTACTTGCTGGTGTTATTGTGATCGTATATCGATTTTTGAAAAATTCAGATCCGGATTCTTTGGAGAAGGATCCAGATGTCAGCGAAGAAGAATTTGAAAAGGAAAAGAAGAAGATGGGAATTTCGTCGTTCTTTTCCGGAAAAGGAAAGTCGACAGAAAAGCAGGCAACAGTGTTGGTAAATATGCCGATCTTATCCTGGAAATATCCGGGAGGAGAATGGGAAAGCAGAGAACTTTCGAAGGTTTGCACCAGTATCGGGCGGGACGCAGATTGTGACATTGTTCTGAATCATCCTACGGTTTCAATGAAACATGCAGAAATTGTGATGAAGATGCGAAAAGTCCAGGCGGAAAAAAAAGGCGCGCGGTATTTCTTGTTGAAAAATCATTCAAAAGAAAATCCGATCAGTTTTTTGAACAGCGAAGGTGGTGCAGATGATTGGCGGGATATCGTGCGTTCCATTCCGCTGATTTATTCGGAAAATGCATTTTTTCTAGGGCTTGTGGAAATGCGGATTTCATTTCCTGTACATAGACGTGTATTAAGCGAAGGACCGAAATTATGGGAGCAAAATGTTTCACGTGAAACATTAAATCCTGAGCGTGAAGTAAATGCTGCGCATGAGAGCGGGATTTCACAGGGAGCAGGAGCTGGACGAGAAGCAGGTGCTGCACAAGAAGTAGGTGCTGGACGTGAGGCAGGAGCTGGACGAGAAGCAAGAGTTGGACAAGAAGCAGGAGCTGGACGTGAGGCAAGAGCTGCACAAGAAGCAAGAACTGCACGAGAAACAGGAAGTGCACGCGAGGCTGATGTTTCACGTGAAACACCTTCACGTAGAGAAAATTCTTGGGAGCAAGTTTCTTCGAATGCAGCGCAGATGTCTCAGAAATCTTCAACTGGAATGAAAAAGTTTGCACCGGATTCGGTTGTACGTTCCGCAGCGCAGAAAGTACAGCCAGAAGCAGGATGGAATTTGCAGTTAGAGCAGCCGGAACAGATTGTAGATCCGGAATTAGTTCAGGCACAGCGTAAGGTAATCCGAAGAAGTCCTCGTTCGAGAAATCGTATTTAATCAAACATATAAGTCTTCCACTGGTTCAAGTGCAAAGAATCAGAAGAAGTAGTAGTAGGCGAAATCAGCTTATAGCAGCAGGAGCAAGTATTTTCTGATCAATAATAAATTGCAAAGCAGTTATGTGGTCATGGAGTTCGATGGCGAAAGCCTATAGGCTTGCCTATGGAATAAAAGCTACAAACAAGCAGCGTATGCGGATTGTGAATTGCAAATATCGGATTGCTATTTGCAAGATCAGCAAAAAAGGATTAAAAAAGAGCAAGAAAGTGCAAAAAAGCAGCGATGTGCTGTTTAAGGGAAATGGGCGGATAAAAATGGAAGAAAACAAAATGATTCCGATTCTTCGGATGGTAGGCTTTCCAGCAGTGTTGGCGTTGATTCAGATTGTTTTTCTGATGCTGGCGGTATTTGAAGGGAAAGGAAAACTTTATTTGATGGCGGCGGTGCCGGTTTGGTTTTGTGTGGTGTTTTTGTATTTGTTGGCTGTTTGGCTGACACATCATGCACAAGGACGAGGATTTTCACGTTCCGTACTGTTAATCGTGATTTTTTCAGGACTTTTAATGGCAATCGGTGCGTTGACGCAGGTGGTTATGATCGGACATAAGACTTGTGAAAATAATGCATCAAAATATATTTTATATGAAATGTATACCTATGCAAATGGGGAAAAGGGAACGAAAGTCCTGCATGCGTCTTCCAATGAGGTAGAAGACAGTACGATTGAAGGATTTTTGTCGAAGGAGACTGCATCCGGAATCGTAAATTTACTAAAAGAAGAGGGCATTACCTTTCAGCATGCTGTAAAAAGTCAGGTTTCCGAAGAAAATCCACTTCAAGATGGAGAAGAAGCCGATGCTGATGGCTATGTAACTAGAATGGAAGAAGTAACGGCCAATTATCAGATCGGCTCATCGGAAGCGAGAAAGTCGATTCAGCTGATTCAAAATTCAGAGCTATTTCCAGCTTATGAGGAACTTTTAACAGAAGAAACCTGGATTCGCGAAGTGGCGCAGGGTAAGGCTTTGATGTTGAATTATTTAAAGGCATTGGCCGCAGGTGTGATTTTTACCATGTTTTTATTGTTCATGCATGGACATTACTATGATTACTGGATTCCTTGGTTAATGGTATTTGAAGTTGTGATTTTCCTGTTGCTTCGTCTGTTTGGCAGTGGTTCTGATGGGGCTTCCATTAATCTGGGACCAATCCAACCGCTTGAATTTTTAAAATTAATCTATATTTTGGTGTTGGCAGATTTGCTGTGTAAGCCGGAAAAAGCCGATCAGGATTTTGTAATTTCCTTATTGGGACGAACTTTTGTGATCAATCGTTATATTGCTTCCATCTTTTTTATCGTATTGAATGCCGGCGGCTATATGTTGTGCGGAGAACTTGGCACCTTGCTGATTATCGGATGCGTTGGTTTTTGTATGTTTCTTATTTTCTGCGAAAACAGAACCTATCGTCTGGGCATGTTTGGATGCGGTATCGGTGGATTTGGCCTTCTCTTTTTGATGGCGCATTTTAAAATCACTTATTTAGGAGAAAAATTATATAATCGTTTTCATTATTTCTTTAGCCCGGAAGAATCCGCAGAACGATTTGGACATCAATATATTCAATTGAAGCAGTCATTGGCTGTTTCGGGTTGGTTTGGGGTATCAGATCGCTATCGTTCCTATATTGCGAATGAAGAAAATGATATGGTATTTGCCAGTCTGGTGCAAAGCCGCGGGATTTTGTACGGTTTGCTGGTGATTTTACTCTTTATGGGACTGTTGCTTGTTTCCTATCGTGCGGCACTGCGTGCAAGTGATCTGTATTACAGGGGACTTGGCCTTGCTTGTTGTATGCTCTTAGGTTTTCAGGGATTGATCCATATTTCCTATAATGTAGGTGCATTTCCGATTACAGGAGTTCCGCTGATGTATATTTCTGACGGCGGTTCGAATATGGCAGTCAGCCAAATGATAACGGTATTGCTGCTCGTCATTTCTTCCAATCATTTGCAGCGGGCGGCTGGTGATGAAGAAGAAGTGGATCGTTTTTCTAAGGAAAGATTTCCAAAGCGCTTTTTAAAAACCCTTTGTGCCAGTTTTTCAATTGGCTGGATACGATGATTGTGTCAAATATTGTATCAGGAAAAATCGTCACAAGAACCGTGTCAAAAATCGTATCACGAATCGTATGAAAGATTGTTTCACGAATCGTCTAAAGGATTGTGTCAAAAATCGTGCTAAGTGACTGATAAAAACGGACTCGAAAGAAAAAGGCTTAGATGAACCTTGGAAATTGCAGTATCAAGAAATGAGGAAATGTTATGAAGAATCCTATTAAAAATCTTATGAAGAAATCTACGAAACCTCGTTCTTCTGCCAATGCTTCTGCTACTGGTAATGCAACGTATTTAAAACGGGCGCCTTGGGCTGCTCTGCTGATTGCTGTTTTATTTTTGGTCGAAATAGTTGCCCTTCTGCACAATTCTTCCATTTCAGCGGCAGTGAATCCAGATGTGGCTTACTATAAACAGGAGCTGGAAGATGGGAAGAATAAACAAAATATTATCATGGGAGATGTTTACGACCGCAATCACAATGCATTGGTGACGTTTACGGATGTTTTAACAGAAGATCAGGGGACTTATCTGGAACCGTATGCGTATTCACAGGTGTTGGGCTATTGTCGAAAAGCAGATTCCAGCGGACTGTTGGGTCGCTATGAAAGTCTTCTGCGTTTTACAGAAAAAGAATCTGATACAAAAGGATGCAGTTTGACCTTAACCTTAGATCATGAATTACAGGAGCAGGTGTATCAGGCTCTTGTCGATACGATTGGAGAAAATGGACGTGGCTCGATGGTTGTGATGAATGCTGATACAGGCGAAATTCTGGCGATGGTATCGACACCAGTATACGATGCGTCGAATGCTTCAAAAGAAATGGAGTGGATGAATGATCCAGAAAGAAGCAATAAAGTTTGGCATCCACTTGCAAAAGATGGGGAAGATACAGCACCGGGCTCTACCTTTAAATTGATTTCTTCACTTTTAATGCTGGAAAATGGGATGGCGGATTTTACAACGTCAGATGACCTTACGTATGAAGGAAATGGCTATACTATTCAAAATTATTCCACCTATACTTCCAGCGGGACGATTGGTCTGAAAGATGCGTTGCGCAAGTCCTCTAATGTATTCTTTGTTAAAGGGCTGCTCCGTTTGGATGGATTAGAAGAACAGCTGACACAAAAGGCAAAAGCATTGTATTTGGGAGAATCACTGTCATTGGATTTTGGAAATTTGATCAGCAGATGGCCGTTTGATGAAAAAACTTGGAGTGATATTGAGCAAAAAGAGGGATTTCAAGCAGAATACGAACGAGCAGCGATGTTATTTGGCCAATCTGAAATTCGAATGACATCGGTTCAAGGTGCGATACTGGCAGCTGGAATTATCAATGGCGGTAAGATTATGACACCGTATATGGTCGAAAGTGCGCAAAATTCTTCTGGAGTAACACGGGATTTGTCGCAGCTGATTCAAAAAATCAATAAATCTGCGGATTTTGCAGCAAAATCCGATGCGGCAGACTGTTTAAAAGAAAATCATAAGTCGGTTACTTCTTTAGCAATTCCTGAACCGGTAAGTGAAAAAGGAACGGTTCTTTCTACGCTTACCAGCGAAGAATATGCGGATCAGTTATTGGAAATGATGCAGGAAACCGCTATTCAGCAGTATGGATTTGATGCTAGTCTTGGTGTTGCTGCAAAATCCGGTACTTCGGAAACCGGCCAGAATGCCAATGCCGGCAATAATGCATGGATGGTTTCTGCCGCAGAACTCAATGGAACACGCTATGCGATTTGCATCAACTGGGCAAAAGCAGCAGCTGGTACACAGGGAAAAGATATGCGGGTGCCGACTGAAACCATTTATCGCTATCTGCAGCAGTAAGAGCAGAAAGCAATTGGCGAGCTGGAAAACAATTGGCAAGCTGGAAAGCAATTGGCGAGCCGGAAAACAATTGGCAAGCTGGAAAGCAATTGGTGAGTTGGAAAACAATTGGTGAGTTGGAAAACAATTGGCGAGTTGGAAAACAATTGGCGAGTTGACAGCAGCAAGTTCGGAAGCGAATTGCCAAGATGTCAGCAGTAAGACCGGAAGCGACTTACCAGGATGCTGTAACAAGACCAGCCTTCTGGAAACAGGAAGATGTTTGACTGACGGGGCATAACAAATCTATAGACGAAATGATTTTATAGCAGGGGAATGACTTGCACTGCTCTAGGATCGAGTTCGAAATGTATAAAGTGATAGGAGACAGGAGACGTGACAAATTATAAATGTTTCTATCAAACACGAAAATCACCGGATTGGATGCATGTGGAAAATGAGGATCATATGCTCCATACCCGTTTTTCCATTATGAATGACATGAGTGTCAGCATGATGCTCGTAGCGGATGGTATGGGTGGTCTGGCAGATGGTAAAAAAGCATCCGAAGCCTGTATTATGGCATTTGCATCGAAATTTTACGAGGAGCTTTTGAAAATTTATCTGCCAGCTGAAAAAAATTTCACCTTGTCGCATTATTGTGATCAGCTGAAACAGGCGGTGGATCAGGCTTTTTTCGCAGCAAATGAAGCAGTCTGTAAAATTGCGGAAAGCGGAAATTTAACTGGAACGACATTGAGTGCGGCAATCCTTTTGGGCGATTATCTTTTAATAGCGAATGTAGGTGATTCCCCTGTATATTTTTACGATCAAGAACAAAATTCTATGGAAATTGTTTCGGAATTGATGACATTAGCAGAAAAAGAATGGAAAGAAGGAAAAGTAAAGCGATTTTCAAAAGAATATTTTGAACATGATTATGTATTGACCCATTATATGGGAGAATACAGCAAGCTTCCCTTGTCCTTGATTCATTATCATGTTTTTGAAAAAGTAAATCCTGGCGATTTGTTACTGCTATGTTCCGATGGAGCAGTAGGACAGCGAATGCCTGGAGAAATTCTGACGATTTTAACGCAGGGATATGAGCATCAGGCATTAGGTGCTCTTTTTAATAAAGCACTGGAAGATAAAGCAGATGATCAGACTGCGATTTTTTTGAAATTTGTATAGCTTTCAGAAAAACGTTCCCTAATATGCGAAGAATTTAGATGATTTTCGCAATTGTTTTTGATCATCTGGATAAATGCTTCCGAGTATATTTGGAAGTAAATGTATATAAGAACCCAACGAGCTTTAGCCGTTGAAACATCAGAATCTGTAACAGAATAGAAAGAATATAAGGAATGCACTATGAGAAAAATTATTAGAATCGAAAATAGTAAAACAGGTGAAAGCTACCAGGTTCAAAGGTTCTTTTCCGAAGAAGATCAGATTCCTGCGATTCAGGCGAGTAAAGGTTTCCCCCTTCGGTGCGGTATTGTGGAAAAAAACGGAAAACAGCATTTTATTAAATTTGTTGTCATAAAAGAATGTACGGAAAATGCTTTAAAAGCAGCACGCGAGGCTTTTGAACGGGAAATTCGTTTTCAAATGCGTTACCCTTATATTGTCTATGTAGAAAATCTGGAAATTTATACCTTGTATACAGAAAATCTGGAATTGGAAAATGTTGAATTGGACGATATTGAGCCAGAAGATGTTGGGGGAGAAAATGTTGAGGCAAAAGAAACGAAGCTGGAAGATTTTGAAATAAATCTCACATATTTTTTAAGAACCATTCAAAAATTAGAAGCGAAGGAAGGTACAAGCGCAGCGGGTATCTCTATTTTGTGCTTGATGGAAGAATATGTGCAGGGAGAGTCTTTAGAGGAGGTTTATGCAGCAGATGCACCGGCGGTTGCAGACGAGTTGATGTTTCGCCATATGTATCAATTGTTAAATGGCATGTGCGCCTATTACGATCGTTATCGAACCGATCCGTTGTTACATCGGGATATCAAACCTGCAAATATTATGATTCGTGCCGATCAAAAGACTTGTACGTATATTGATTTCGATATTGCACATCCCAGCGGCAGTAAAAAAACACAAAATATAGGAACATTTGGCAAAGGAACACCAGGTTATGCTCATCCAAGACAAACCGCTGCGGGGGAAGGAAAATCGGATATCCGAATGGATTTTTATGGTCTGGGTATGACATTTTTGTACATGCTGACAGGAACTGATTATATGCGGATGGCAACGGGATTAAGCGAAACAGAGATGGAGGATTGGAGTTATCTGAGAAATCCCAGCTATTTCCCTTATCTGTATCAGGTCAAAAAAGAACAGCTTTTCAAAAATGGCATTCCTGTTTTCCAAGAGGAACGCTACAATGGCTTGCTTGCTCTGATTAATCAAATGATTGCGGATGATACCCGTCCCAATTCGCAGCTTGTACGATCTCCGCGGGAGCTTCTTCATCAATTTCAGCAATATCTTCGTTCCCTTTATGGAAAATCTTATCGCGATCTCTTTCAGGATGACGTATTGTTATCGAAAACGGTGAAAGCAGCTTTGAACCAGGCTTCGATTCAGATCTATTCGTATCAAGAAGGCGCAAGAATCCTTCATTTGGACGAAAACAGAGTTCTTTCCATCTGCGATGATCTGGGAAAGGAAATGCTGTTGCTTTATCGGAACGGAAAAAAAGTCTGGTATCAATTTACCTGTCAGAATCTGACTTCAGTCAGTCAGGGTTCGATCGCTTTCGATGCAGGTATGAAAAAAAATCTGCTGACTGCAGAAAGCGTGGATTTTACGATAGGTGATCGACATTATCGTTTAAAATTAATCCGGATTCGATAGAAATTATTCGAATATTTGATAGGGGGGGATTCGTGTGGCAAATGATTTATTTAACAAGATTATGGGGAAAATTCCAGCACCCGTAAAAAAATCGGAGGAAGTAAAACCATTTTCTGATAAAAAGGACTCGGTATCGGAACGAGAAGCAGCAAAGCCTGTACTGGAAAATACAGAAGATGCAGAGCATATTGCTAGGAGACAAAAGGCAGAAAAGGCTGTGCCGGAAGACACAGAAGATGCAGAGCATAGTACTAGCAGACAAAAGGCAGAAAAGGCTGTGCCGGAAGACACAGAAGATGCAGAGCATAGTACTAGCAGACAAAAGGCAGAAAAACCTGTACTGGAAGAAATAGAAGACGCAGAGCGCAGTGCTAGGAGACAAAAAGCAGAAAAACCTGTATGGGAAGACCTGGAAAATATAGAAGATCGAACGGAAAAACAGGAAGCAGGAAAAGTTGTAGCAGACCTGACGAAAAACATAGAAGATATTACCAAAAGACGAGAAGCAACAAAGGTTTGGCAGGATACAGCAAACGATGCAGAATGCAAAGCGGAACGATCGGAGCCTTTACCGCAGGAAAGTAATGCCTCTGTTATTTGGAAAAAAATGTTAAATAAAGCACCGGAGCCGCTCTCAGAGGCACCAAAAGACGAGAAGCAACAAAAGTTTGGCAGGAAGCAAATACAGCCGCAGCAGATGTTGGATGGTGGGCTGCAAGAGCGTGTGGATACGGAATCGTCTGTCCATTCGAATGCAGAGAAAATTTGGATCGATCTGATTTTAGATAATACGGTTTCCATGACATTTTACTATAAGGTGTTATACGACAAGTTGTTTTTATTGATGAACGGACTTTATCAAAAAACGAAAGCTTCCGGGAAAAATCTGCAAATTTCTTATGGAATTACCTATATTCGAGATCGGGAACCGGAAATAGAAATGACATTTTCGGAGAATGGTTTCACTGCAAGTGTTGTGCATTTGCTGGAAAAGCTAAAGCAGGTTACATTTTCGGGCGGATCGGAAAATGGCCGGGAAAATATCAACGGGGCGATCGAGCTTTCCCTTCGTAAGCTGGGGCGCGTGGCGGATGAAAGAAGTCGCTGCGGCATCTTTTTGTTTACAGATTCCATGCCGGAGAAGAAGGATTTGTGTCCGTGTTTTGAAGAAACAGCAAATCTGTGTTTTGTGCATTGTTTTGTAAAGGATGATATGGATTATATGCCGGATTTTCAGGCAGTTGATCCGGAGCGTGAGAGCGATTTTGCCTTCCAAAGGGAGACAAGAGTGAAAACGTTGGAATCTCTTTTGAACATGAATTCGGCGGATTTACAGATGCAGAAGTGGATTTCTCAGATCTGGGAGGGGATATCAACGGCGCGTGGATAATCTCTTTTGTTCGTGGCGGCGCGATTTTTGGATATCCGACGGTATTGGTTGATTTTGAAGAAAGGTGGCTGTTTATGGAGTGGTTTGAGGCGGTGATGGAGCCGGAACTTTTTGAACAGACAGAGAGACAGCAGGAGATTTATTTGATGCTCTGTATGCTGTCCGATAAAAATACGGGAGAATCCCGTATCAATGAGTTTTTATTCGTGCTGCAGCAGAAATTGAATGAAATTGCTGCACAGAGAGCGGTTTTATTTCGAAAAGCGTTTATTTATGGCGATACCAGAGTTTGCGTAAAAGAATTTTCAGAGACGAAGGAGTCAGAGATCTATTATCTGGATACTTGTGCCAAGTCGGTACAGAATTCTCATATTTTGCTGATTGCAGATGCATTCCTGGAACGTTTTCTGGAGGAAAAAACAGCGGAAGGTGTTTATCCTGCGCCGACCGTTTGGCAGATCTGGGTAAGAGAATCGGCATATGGATTTTGTTTTGCAGATGAAGCAATTGTTTCGAATTACTATGGAGAGCAGAGTGTTTTGGGAAATTTACTGCTGGTAAGTGATTCAATCCAGAATGATTGGCTGGAAAAATTTGCAAAAAATCAAAATGGAAAGGTATTTTCCTTTGAAGACGTGGATAAGTTGGTAGAACATATTTGGAGTTAAGGCATTATGGCGATTTATTTACAATGTGAAGAAGATAAAATACGAAATTTGCTGATCAGAGCCGAAATGGTTCTGCAGGAAAAGGGGCAATGTTTGAGTGGGTACGCTTTGGATTCTTCGGAAGAAGTACGCATTCAGGCGGAAGCGGTTTACAAAGTTCTGGAAAGTATTCCGCTGGAGGAATTGTCTTCGTTTCTGGTGGAATCAAAGGAGCATCATGCATCGTATTTTTGGGGAGATTGGTCGTTTTATCATTCCGGTATTGCAGAAATTTTACAGAAAATACCGCTGAAATTGCAGGTTTTGGCTGCATACAGTCTTGCGATGTTTGGGGAAATGGGACTGAAAGGGCTGCTTATTCCAACGAAACAAGATTTGTTAGCTGGTGTGTGGCTGTATCAGGAGTATGACCATGGAGAGGCGATCATTCGTTCTCAGGAATTGCTGGAAGATGCATATGACCAGAATGGTATGCTGCTTTCTTTTTCCTGTACTGCTTTGTTGATGGGAAAATCTTTTTCAGAAGCGGTCAGTGATGGCTGTCATTTCTTAAAGGATTACCTTTGTGCCATTGATCTGCATTGGGAAAATCAGGGTGTGGTCGGAAAAATTTATCGAATGCTTCCTGGTGCGGAATCGGATGCTTATGAGAATGATGCAATTCTACAAGAAGATTGCGAGGATGATCTGGATGGGGAAAGCTTGAATGGAGTAGATGAATCCAGCCGGGAAATGGCAGGTTCGGAAATGCTGACACCGATTGCACAAGCACTTCAAATGGGTTATCAGAAGGATGTGCATTCGTCTTTGGCAGAAATCGTAAAAGCCTCTGGTGAACGAAAACAAACGGAACTGTTTCAGATGATTGAGGATGCGCTGGAACAGGAGAAGCGGCTTTTGGTTATTTCTGAACAAGGTGCCAAAAGCGCATTGCTTGCACCGTTTAAAACAAGCGTATGGAGTCCGTTGGTCTGGATGGACGAATCTGATTTTGGAAAAGCGATTCAGGCACTGTTAGCACTTTCTCCAAAGGAACCGGATTTTAAAGATAAAATCCTTTTAAAACGATATGAGGAAAATCAAAAAAAATGGAATCGTTATTTGGAAATGCTGGAAAGTGAAACCGTTGCGGGACTGTCTTTGATCAGTTTATTGGAAGCAGCGGCTGAAACACCGGAAAGCCGTTTTTCCCTTGTGCTGGGAGCTCCTGAAAAGCAAGTCGTTTTCGGAACTGATTTTCGGCCGCAATTTGCAGCATACATAAAAGCCTGGAAAGATTGCTGTTATACTGCTCCGGATGGAAGTGTTTGTCTGGATTTCACGTCACTTTCGACAGAGGAGGTAGAGCAGCTGAAGGAAATGCTGGGTGCGTCGGAAGTGGTGATTACGCGCTTCCTTGAAAAATTAAATGAATATGGCTATTCCGTTCATAAAATTTATCAGGCAGAGAGCGGAGAATCGCAAAAAGAATATTTTAAAAGTGTGATGCGTATCAATGATTTTATGCTGATCTGTGCGGATTTGCTGGAAGGAATGGAGGCGGAGGAGCTGCCGGAGGCAACAAGTGAGGAAGAACAGGCAGCAGAAGCTTATCGGGAATATCTCCAATATCGCAAGATCGCAGAGAAGCTTGGAGATCGTTTGCAGATTTCTGGATTTGCTGGCTGTGATGCAGAGCAGCTGGAAACGTTAAAAGCAATTGCCGAGCGGATGCTTCGTATGGGATTAGATCGGGTTACGATTCCGATTCCCCGACAGCTGGTACGTGATTCTATTGATCTGGAAAGAAATCTGCGGGAGTATCAGATTTATACCGATGCAGAAAGCTTGCAGTGTCGGTCTGGAAATCAGAAAAATACGGCATTAAAAGCCATTTGTGAAGCCCTCACGCAGCCAGAGCTGTTCCAGAAATTTGCGGATGCTAAAACGTATCCGGCTCTCTATGATTTCTTTGGAGAAGGGGCAGCTAAAAATGCGTATCTGTTTTGGCTGGAACAAGAATGGATGCGTTGTTATACCGCAGTTACAGCCGATTCGTCCTTATCGGAAGAAACCCAGCAATTGCTGCGGGAAATGTCGGCGGTTTTTTGGCAGATCGGTCACGAATCGGATTCTGCGAAAAAACAATCTGGTGAACAGCAGAGTGCCTTCTTCCGCCAGATGCTTGCACAGGCAGTGGAACTTTTTTATGAATACTATACGCCTTTTCATGAGATGGAAAAAGAAATCTTTGCATTTCTTCATCTATCGTATTCGGTATTTGACAATCAATTTCCGGAACGCATGTTGATGGAATTTATTCTGGATTGGAAAGAACTTCTCGAACGAGATGGGAAATACGATCATTATGTACATGAAAGTGCAGCAATCGAGCGCAGTTATTTGCATGAACTTGTTGAGCAGATTTCCGAACAAGATCTGACACCGGAGGAAGCGCAGGAGGAATTCGATCATTTTTGGCTGCAGGAAGCTGCAGTTTTCTGGACAGAGCAGAAGGGATTCGATGCAGTAGATTATGAAATGAGTGCTGAGAGTTTGAAAAAATGTGAAAAACAGGTACAGGCGTTGAAACAGCAGGAGCGATATGGGCAGATTTTAGCAAAACGTCAGCAGCTGATTCGGGATTATCAGGACGCGGGAATGGATTTGGAAAATTGGGAACGGGAAGATGGTTTCGAACGGCTTTCCGATGATGTTGAGACCGTTTTTTCTATCTATCCTGTTTGGCTCTTATCACCTGATCGTGCGGTTTTTCTTGCACAGATTCCAGATCTTACCTGGGAACATGTGGTGATCGCAGATGGAGAACGTATTTCCTGGTCACAGATCCTGCCTGCTTTAGAAGGTGCCGACAAAATCACAATCTTTACGCCGGAGGAAATGCTTGCAGAAGCAAAAGATGAACAGGAATCCATTGGCAGCCGTGGAATCCGGATGCAATTTCCAGTGCGTTAAAGGGGAAAACACAGCTTTTTAATTGCATTTATAAAGAAATGCCTTTATAATAGAGAAAATAAAATTTATTTGTATTTTTTGAGGGAAAAGCTGTGAAAAAGAACGAAATAAAGGAGAACTGGAAGGCAGGACAGGGAAATAATCCTTATCTATTGGCCTGCTATTTTCATACCGATCGCAGGAAAGTAATGCCGCTTCTAAAGTATTTAGATGCTGCGGAAGGAGGCAGTTTCTGGATGAAA
This sequence comes from uncultured Lachnospiraceae bacterium, assembly GCA_964613155.1. Taxonomy (GTDB): domain Bacteria; phylum Bacillota; class Clostridia; order Lachnospirales; family Lachnospiraceae; genus TWA4. The sequence goes on from CAZTHP010000006.1 coordinate 38,433, forward strand.
TATGATGAATTTATTCTGCGGCTGCCGATGGAAGTCGACGACCAGAAACGGCGAGAAATCGAAATGGCACATGCTGTTTTAGTTTTTGTCAGCAGTCAATTTAAATTTAATGAATATTTCGAACAATTCATGAAATGGACAAAATTCTATAACAAGAGAGTTGTAATTGCATATCTGGAGGAAACTGCTTTACCGTCGGTGCTTCGTTTGCCGAAGGAATCGTATCATCATATGTGGTATCTGAATACAAGACCGGAGACGCAGGAGCAGTTTGCAGAGGAATTGCTCCGACTTGCGGAATTGCGGGAATGTCTGGTGGCAGAGCCTGTATGGGAAATTCCCATGGAGCGATTGCAAGCGCATCGCTGTCTGATGCCGCAGGTATTGGATGGGGCGATGGTCGTGGAAACGGACAATTTCCTGGAGAAAGCAGATCTGCCATTTGCAAATGCTTCGGAATTTTCCGCCTCTCAATCTGGTGATTCAACAAAAGTATGGCAGGAACCGGAGGATTACAGCAGGCTGAAAAAACGGCTTCTGGAATCGACGTTGAACGGCGATCGGGATGCGATGCTGAGTCTGGGGGTATTTTTGAAAGAAGGCAGAAATGGAATTCCGGTTAATTTGGAAGAAGCCTTTACGTGGTTTCAAAAAGCAGCCGAACGAAAGAATCCAAGAGCTTGGTATTATCTGGGAGCGGCTTATGAGCACGGTGATGGAACCAAACGAGATATCGCGAAGGCTCTGGCATGCTACAAAGAAGGCAGTGCTCAGAAAAATTTCCGGTCGCAGCAGGCGTATCGTACGTTGTGTCGGTCGCAAAGTAGTGCTGGAAACTAATAGAAAAATGAAATCCCATAATCTGGAGAAAAAGAGAAACCAAATCACAGAAATCTGGAGAAGATGAAGATGAAAAATGTAAAAAAACCATGGTATCGAATTGCGGGGGTCTTGCTGTGCATGATGCTGTGTATCGAGCTTTGTATTTCAAGTTCTGTGCTGTGTGTACATGCCGAAGAAACAGACGAAGATTCTCGTTTCCTTCCGCCTAAAAAAGTGGCATCGGTTGTATACGATGACTCCACCAGTATGCGGGCATTTGGCGGAAAATTGCTGGATAACTGGGCGACTGCGAATTATGCGATGCAGTCGCTTACCGCTTTGCTCAATACCAGCGATGAACTTTATATTACTACAATGTCGGATTATAAGCATTCGAAAAAAGTCGATCTTGCCAATAAAAGCAGCGCGATTCAGGAAATCCGCAGCAAAGTCGAATGGGCAGATGGTACTTATCTGGAAGCGGTTGCCGTTGCGATGCAGCGATTAAAAACGCAGGCGAAAAAGGAAACCGATGAGAATACGCAGTACTGGTTGGTTATCGTAACCGATGGTGCGATGGAGACGTATCAGGGAAAAGACCTGCAGACGCTTTTGAATGAATATACCGGCTATACATTTCCAAACGGCAGTCAGCTGTATATCAAATACATGAGTATTGGAACGGAAGCAGTTAAAATCGAAGACGATGTTGAAAATGGACTGCAATCCTGTCCAGCTGGAGATGATATTGTCAATACCTTAAATGGCATTGCCAAAAATGTCTCTGGTTGTTTTGAATTTGGAGAGGAAAGGAATAGTTATATCGAATTTATCGATAAAAGAACCGTTCGTCTCCATTCCGATATTCCACTCTATCACCTTTCCCTTTTTTCACAAAATTCAAATGCCTCGGTAGAATCAGCCATTTTAAATGACGATCATACGATGCAGATTTCGGAAAGTATCTATATGGAAGTAACAGATCCGAAAAAAGCTGGAAACAACCGGAAAAATTTTGTCGATGCGAAAACAAAGACCTTAAAAGGATATGAAACCAAGATCAATCTGAAACAAGAATTGATTCCAGAGGGGGATTATACGATTACCTTTTCTGAGGATATCTCCGAACATGATTTTGTTGCGATGTATCAGCCGGCGATTGGTCTCAATCTGATCGTCACAGAAGATGGCAAGGAAATTGTTCCAGAGAATCTGCGGGAAGACGATACGCTGGAAGTGGAGCTTCAAGCCATCAATCCGATCAGTGGGGAATTACTTTCGGTCGAAAGTCTTCCAGAAGATGTTACTTGGGAAATTTCGGCTCTGATGGATGGAGAAGAAGTGGGCAGTAAACAGTTTGCTGCATCCGATGAACTGAAATGGAAAACGGATAAAATTCCAGCGGGGAATCTGACGATTAAAGGGACAATGTATGTTCCGGATTATGCGCCTACAAATGCCTATGAACATCTGGAAGTGCAGGAACCTCGTGCAGTTGAGATTCAGGAAATTGAAATGACTGGCGGCAAGGAAGCAGTTTATGAACGTGCGCATCTGGGGAAAAAAGCTTGTAAAACCCCATTGACTTTTCAGTTGATGGATCAGGGAATCCCCATGAGTGCGGCAGATATTCAGGATGAAGGGATTGAAAAGAGCGATATTTCGCTAGATGTAGAAGTAGAAGGCATACAAGAAGGTTTTTGGAAGAATTTTGTATATGGAGGCTGGAAGCAAAGTAATACGGGCATGACGATTCAGGAGGATGGCGTGATCGTTGTCTATCCCGATTCAATCGCGAATTTTGCGCCATTTGCCATCAAATCCGGCGACTATCAGGTTACACTTTCTTTAGATTCCCGAAAAAATTGTACAGGAACTGGAACGTATCGCATCTATGGACACTGGACAGACTGGATGTATGTCATTGTCATCTTGTTGGTGTTGCTGCTTATTTTCTACATCCTCTGGGTCATTACAAAGGTACGTTTTCAAAATCAGATCGTATATCGAAGTATCTGGCGTGCTTCCGGTACAGGCGGCGGCGGTACGATGGTGCGTGCAGAAGAACGAAAAAAACTTCCACCCATCTGCAGTTCACTTTTTGCACCCTTTTTCTTTAGTCGGGATGTGACACAATCCGTTTTTGGATTGGAGTTGATCGCAATGCCGGCGAAAAAGGTTAAAATCCGGGCGAAAAGTTTGGAAAATTATGATGGTTATCAAAAAGGCGGTTCAGAAAAAAATCCGCAAGAAAACTTTCTGGGGATTATGAAAGGCTCTTTCCGGAAATATGAACGGAAAAATCGAGCGCGTAATGCGGATATCATCGTGCCGGCAGATGGAATTTTCCTGAAATCAGGGGATCGTCTGATCTGGATTCGAGTAGAGCGAGCAAACGGCGGGATGCCTCTGCGAAATCGACGAAACAATCCCAGAAGAAATCGTGGTGCGGCAGGAAATCGCAGTAACAGAGGGAATCACGCAGGAAGTTCGACAGGAAATCGAAGAA
>CAZTHP010000006.1:41863-51879 GCA_964613155.1 uncultured Lachnospiraceae bacterium
GTCGTGCCGGAAGTCCAGCAGGAGGCCGAAACAGTAATAGAGGAGGTCGTGCAGGAAGTCCGGCGGGAGGCCGAAGCCGCACGGAAGGTCGTACGGGAAGTCAGACAGGAAACCGTATGACGCGAGGAAGCTCTAGTACTTCCAGAAGAAGTTCATCGACCTCGGCAGGAAGAAGCAGCAGTACAGCAGGGGGACGTCGTGCTCCCAGAAAACGATAGTCAATAGTAGTTATCAAAAAAATAAACGGAGGATACACTATGCAAATAAATGAAACTCCTACTTTGATTGTGGGACTTGGTGGAATCGGGTGTTCGATCGCAGATCAGATTAATGCAATGTTGGATGAGAAAACAAAGAAATACGTCGGAATCATTGGTATGGATACGAATATTAATGATTTAAAGGAATTATCGATCAAAACCATCCAGACCAGTGATGAGCGAAAAGTCAAAAACTTTATTGCGGCATATCCTCATCACAAAAAATGGTTTCCCTTGAACCGTTTTACAGCCAATCGTGGTTTGCTGAACGGCGCTGGTCAGATTCGTTCGATTTCCCGACTGGCAGCCTTAGTTTCCAACCAGGAACTGCGTCTGATCCCGCTGGAAGAAGAAATTAAGCGGATTACCGTCAATGATGGACGGGATAACAGTAATTTTAATGTCTTTTTCGTTGGTTCGATCACAGGTGGAACCGGCGCAGGCTTATTCCTGCAGATGCCGTTTTTTATTCGAGATTACATGAAACGAAACAGTGCGAATCCGAATGTACGCATCCGTGGAATGTTTATCAGTGCAGATATTACCCGAAGCATTCAGCCTTCGGTCATCAACATGGATGCTACGATGGTAAATGCATATGCTTGTATGAAAGAACTGAATGCATTTTATCTGACACAGATTCGTCGCGATGAAGAAAATAATTTAAGTCTAGAATTTTACAAAAAAGCCGATACAAAAGAAATGGCTCGAAATGTAGCCGATAATATTCGTGAAGGTTATCTGCGGAATGTTGTAGACAGTGATGTAGATGAAAATGGGGATTACGAAGATTATGATCCCGAAGCAGATGAAGCCGATATCGAAGCAATCGTTTCCGATGGTTCCAATATTCCATATGATGCCTTTTATCTGATTGAAGGAACGGATAATGAGGGCGGTATCGGTAAGGCAAATCTGAACATTGTAAAACGTCAGGTAGCACGTATTATTTATACGATTTTATTTACACCGATCCGCCGGGCAGATGACAGTATTTTAGATAATACGGTTTTACAGGATATGGAAGGCGGCGGTATGAACCGTTATTCCAGTGCCGGTATGTGCTGTTTAAAATATCCGTTCGAACAGGTGCAGGAATATGTAACAATGCGTTGGGTCAAAGATCTGATCCAGGAAGAATGGCTTCTGGCAGATGTGATGTACGAGGATGAATTAAAAGAAGCATTAAGCAAGCAGCGGGAAGATGGTTCCGTACTGCTGCCGACGAGATCGGAAGCTTTTTTACGGATTTTTACCGAGCAGGCATGTGGTTTGAAGGAAGATAATAAACTTGGCATGCTGAAAAAAGATGCTTTTGTTGAAGATGAAGCGGATTTATCGAATCCGATCAGCAGAGCAGTACTCTGGAAAAAGAAAATTGACGAAGAAATTCGAAGAAAAATTGAAACCGATGAAGTCATGGGCCTGGTTGCGCAGTGTAATTTGGAAAGCATTTTAGAAGAAGAACCCGATCGAATCGTAGAAGAATTGGAAGAAATCTATGTAAATCTGGAGCAAATTGAAAAAGATATTAAAAATGCAGTTCGTGTTTCCCGTTTCAGCATTGCGAATGAAGTTTTTCCGTCAAGAGAAGAATCTATGAAAATGCAGATTCGCAGCGAGCTGGGTATCTATCATAATCTGGCAACCAAGCATCCTGTAGCTGCTCGTTTCCTGATTTACGATCTGCTTCAGCTGTTGGAAGAAGAACTGGATCATGTGGAAATGAATTTACAGGGCGTATTGGATGAAGTGCATGCGATCACCGATGAAAATTATAACCTGGAAAAGAATGGCGAAGACAATCCGATGCGCGCTTCTGAAGCTGTTCGGATGTACGGTGATAAAAAAATCCTGTTTATCCGCACTGGTAAAAAGAAAATGGAAACCGTAATTGCCAATTTTAGCGATAATGTGGAAGAACAGATTCAAATGCTGTTAGAATATGGAGAAAATCTGCTGAAACAGCATACGTACAAGTTATTGATCAAGCGTTTCCGTACACTTAGTGATTATTACTATGAATTTTTTGCTCGTGTTGAACGCCATGTTGATTCCAATAATGCCAGAATTGAATTGTTAGAAAGCAGTTTTGAAGAAGAAACCTTTGGTGAAATCTCTGTTTATGCCTCGAAAGAAGCATTTATTAAGATGTATGAAGAATTTAAGCTGAAAGCACAGGTTATGCTGCCGGAAGACACCAAAAAAGCTGTTTTTATGGATGTGTATAAAATTACCTGTGAAATCATGGAAGATGAGTCCAATCCTAACTTATCGGAACAGGCGAAACAAAAGCGTGATGAAACAAACTTCCGCCGTATGGATCAAAGCTTCCAGAAATCGGTAGTAGAAACCTTACGTACCGAAGCGCTGAAAAAAGGCCGTGACCGCATTGATCTGAGTATTCGTGATGCGATCAAAAAGGAATTTGAATTGACTACCGGTATCCGCAGTGAACGGGATGACAATTATGAAAGCGGACGCCTCGAATATGAGCGCAAATTACTGGAACGCGGTCTGCGTATGGCATCTCCGATGTTCTCCGTCAACAGTATGGGAAATACTACCGAAACTGTATATCTGGCGCTGCATCCAGATTCCGCAGAAACCCGCGCAGATGTGCCGGATGCAGGAGAAACCCTGAAAAAGCTGGCACTTGACCGTACCGCAGCAACGGATAATATGGCATTAAATATTTTGATGAAAGAGGCATTTTCACGTTATGAAATGATCTGTTTCAAGTCCAAACATAAATACAAAGTAGAAGATCTGACCAAATATGCGGCAGACTCTGAATTTGCAAAGGCATATGAAACAAGAATTGCCAATTTGGGAAAAATTCCTTCTGTCGAAGGAGACGATGCCTATAAAACCGTGGTAACACCGCACTTAAATCGTTATTGGCACGAAGAAGGATTTATTCCGCCGTTAGGGGCAAGAGAACTTCGGAAATCCAATGAAGCGTTGTTAAAAGAATTTATTTATTCTATGGGACTGAATTGTTTTGTTATTCAAGAGGGAAGCGAGGTTCAAGCGATTGATCGGGATATTTGGTTTTATGTTGGAAGCGGTATTCAGATTGTACCACTGCGAAAATGCGGCAGACTGGTCAATCCGACGTATACCGATCTGTTTGATGCATTGAGATTTAACGGCAGGATTAAACGGGAAATTTTAAAGAAAGCAAAAGAAGATGTATATAAGATCAAACGGGGGAATAATGCAGAAAAATTGAAATCGAAAGAGGAAATCTGTAAGCTTGATTTTGTAAAACGTCTGCGCGGCAAAAAGCCAGGTGAATGCCCGAATGACATCGCTGCGCGAGACGGTCGTGACAATAAAAATATTCTGGACATCATACGTCTGATGTATCCTTATATGGAGGATAGTCAGTGGCTGAGATTAATAGATGGTCTGCAGCTGGCGTTATTTGAATATCTGGAATTGCTGTACGATGGACAGACAAAGCTGATCAATGAGAGCTATGCAAATATTATGGATGAGATTCACAAAGAAAGTAAATTAAACAATATAGGAAGTGAAAAAGAAGGCGATCGGCTGCTGCAGCGCAAATTTGATGAGATCAGTAAGCAGAAATATAGGGGGAGTACTTCTATTTTAGGATAGCAGATTCTTGGCAGAATGGAGAGAATCTGAAAATATTCTAAAATAGGATGGAAAAGAACGATGGGAAGTTTTAATTTTTATATTAATGTAGACCAATGCTTAAATATGTCTAATTTTGATATGTTCTTCTATCGTCTTCAGAAAAACCGCCAATTTCATCTTTCCAATGTACAATTTTATGATGATGAAGGGGAGTATTCTTTGCAGAATGCTCTCCAGAATATTCACAGCTTTATGGAGGAACATCCTTACGATGTGGAAAATTTCAAAATTATCCTGGGAATGCGGCAAATCTATTACGAACGCAGAGAATGGAAAGATTCGACGCTGTATAAGCTGTTAAAACTCTATTACAATTTATGGGATAATAAGATTTTTATCCAGTCAAAGGATACAAGCAGACGAAATGTTTCCATGATCATGCTGATGGATATGGATTTTTCTCATCGACACACTACAGTTCGGGGATTTTCCTACAGTGAAGATATCGCACTGCTGATCCAGACGCTTGGTTTGGAAAAATTGTATCATATGCTTCCCCAAAACAGTAATCTTATGCCGGAAGCGATGGAAGAATGGATGCTTCAGCAGTTGAAAAACCTGCTGAACTTCGTAGAAACGGGCAAAATCCATTTAGAAATGGATGAGGATGCAGTTTCTGATCGTGAGAAATCAGAAGAAATATCAGAAATTTTTAATAAAGCAGAAAAATGGCTGCGAAACGATCCGATTACGAGGCGTTTTCTTTCTCAATATTTGGAAAATCATGTCGCATCGTTGGAAAAACAAGATCTTTATGATTATGAAGAAATATCAGAATATGCTTCGAAGCGGACGGATTTTTGTGATGAATTTGGACTGGAAGAAGAGGAATCCGTAAAATCCCAGCCTAAAGAGCAGCGAGTTGATCAGCAGGAACAGGACGTTTTAAAGCAGAACGATGTTTTAAAACAGATTATGTGGGATTTTGTAGTCAGCAGCATGGTGGATTTTGCACAGAGTCTGACAGGTCATTACAATGTTTTTCAAAAAGAATTAGACCGAAACAGCCGTGCCAGCCGTCAGCTGGCATTGCTGAGTGTTGTCGAATACATTACCGCAGAGATTCGAAACCAGAATTATACGGGAATCTTAGATCAGCACGAAAATTTAGATGAGGAAAATCGTCGCAATTGGGAACAGGCGAATGATACGGTACAGCTGCGGCAGCGATATGGATTTATGCTGCGCAGTTATAAGGAAGATCTTTCGACAGAATTGCAGCAGTTGGACAATCAGATCGAGGCGATCAATGTGCAGACGAGCCTGCCGGAATATGAAGTACCGGAACCGGTCCGCAATTCGGGGCTGGAAGCAGAACGTGAGCAGGATTTGGATGGTTATGAAGGAACGATTCAGGACCTTTTAGCGGAATTTAAGAAAAAAGGGCGAAATGCCGGTGTTGCACAGCAGATTTGGGAAAATACTTATTTTCGGATCGAAGACAAGATCAACTGTATGGAGGATGAACTGGAAGAATATGCAAGAGTGCTGACAGAAGGTTATAAAAAGCAGTTGGACGAGCGACGGTTACGGCGGCAAAAAAACGTCGATCTTTGCTCGCAGGTGGTCGTAGAAGAACGAATCCGGCAAATGGAAAAAGAACAGCAGCAGATTTTGGAAGAATTGAATGCACCGAATATGTCGATGTCGATTAAATTTCAAGATCAGTTAAATGCTCTCCAGAGTTTGGAAAAAACCAATAAAGAGGTAGAGCATTATTTAGAATGCCAAAATGAAATTCAGGTCAAAACCTTTTCATTTTTCTTGATACTGATTCTTTCCGTGATCTTTTTCCACATGACTTTTCTGCAGGGATTGTTTATGGGAACAAGTGAAATTATTTTGGAAGCACTGGGATTTATGGGACTTGTTTTTCTGGCTCTTTTGTTGGCGTGGCGCGCTCCTATGGAGTATTACTATGAAAAAAATATGGACTCCATCGCAAACCTGGAGAAGGATTTAGATCAATTTTTGACGGGATATACACAGAAACAGGAGCAGTTTGACAATTATATTAATTTACTGAACCAATTGGATTCGGTCAATGCTTATCTGGAGATTCTGGAGCGCATGAAGCAGATATCTTCTGTGAAATCCAGGAAATTGCTGTGGCATAAGGTGAAAATAGGAGAACATTTGGAAAAACTGGCTTATTTTGACCAGATGATCGATGAAGTTGCATATGATTCGGGCTATAAAAAGAACCGGAAATCGTATGCACTTGATGAAAATGAAGATGTGATCCATAATTCACTGTACTGGCCTCAGGGAGAAACGGAGGTATAATGGAACAATTAATGAAACTGATCATTGTCCTTGTAATGGCTGTTTTACTGGGAGTTCTGATCAATTTTGGGATTGTATGGCAGCGCTACGATCAGGGAAAACGCTATCTGCACTGCCGCAATATTGCCGCCTGGGTGTTGTTCCTGCTTTTGATCAGCAATCAGTCGATTTTTCAGGCTTATGTATACGGAGCAGAAAAAATCATCCAGCATGAAATGCTTGCGGAATTTTGGGCAAGTATTCGACCGGAAAATCATCCGGAATTATTTGTACGTTTTCAATATTTTATCATTTGCAACTATTTACTCTTAGTCAGTGCAGTGATCTTATTTGCAGTAATTCGCGTGTTCTTTCGGCGTGCAAAAACGTTTATTGATACAAGAGAACGTTCCTGGCACTATCGTTTTCAGCATTTTCCCTGGATTCTTGCGGAATCCTTCTATGAAGAGGATGAGGAAAATGGAACGCAGTATTGTCTGAAACCGGAGGGAAATGTCGGCGGAATGTGGGCATCCAGAATGATGGGAATCCTGCTGGTTGTATTGCTGTTGGAAATGGTGCCGTATTTACTGGCATTTACCGGGGAAAATGGCTGGTTTCAAGAGCGGTTGGAACATATTGTGGTCAGCATTTATTTCCTTCCGGTCTGTTTGATCATTTTAATGGAGCAGATTTACTTTTTCCTGGAAGGAAAACAGGATTATGAAGGAAGTTATTTTCAAAGTGATGAGATTGGTTATACCCGTTCTGGTGCTTTGGAATCGCTTGTCGATAATTATCGAACACAATTTTCACAGACGGATGTTCTTTTGCATTCTTATATCCAAAGACGTAAAAATGACCAGATTCAGATTCACAACGATTTGATGGCCAGTCAGTCGCAGGACTGCGCCCAGCCCGAAATCCTGCATATTTTAAATCAGCAGCTGACGGATGCCGGGATCAATACAGTGAGCAGCTATCAAAATGCATTAAGCAGCTTGTTAAATGGGGAATCCATCAATGTAAGAGACCATATTCAAGGAGAATTTTTAATTTACCTTGCAGCCTATATGAGCTTTTATATCTCGCAGGGAAAATCCTTCTTGATTCTGTGCAAAAATCATCGAAAGGCCGAAATGATCGCGCGGGAAGTCGATCAGGCATTAAAAAAGATCAATAAATTCACATCTATCTGGAAAACTTCCAAGATTGAAGATGCGGACAGCAATTGTCCGATGAATATTTTGATCTGTGGCTATCAGGATTTTGTAAGCCATAGCCTCTTGAGCAAACGATCTGACTTTTTCCGTGTCTTAAAAGGATGTGTCCTGACGGATGGATTGGAATTTTGCGCACAGGGAAATGTACAGAAAGAATTGATTTTTACTGAATTAGAAAAAGTGCAGCAAAATTTGGAATATATGCTGATCTCCGATGAAGATAATGATTCTCTGCGTACTGCATTTGAATCCTTCACCGGAAAAGAAATCCGTTCCTTCCACCATGACGAACTGCCGGACCAGGCAGCGATTATGGTATGGAAAGAGGAAAGCTATCATAAAATTCAGCGCTGTCTCCAGATTGGCGATATCGAAGACCCCTATATCGGTCTGTCGGTTCCTCTGGCATTAGTGGGAATCAAAGCTGGTTTATCTAACGTTCAGGTCATTGCAGGAGATCGAAAAGGTTATCAAACGTATTTTGATAACATGAAAATGAGCAGTCAGGAAATTTCTTATTACATGGGAGCCAATTATACAGTTGAAAATATGATTCATTATAATCGTTTTCAATTGGAGGACACCTCAGAATTGGAAATGCTGATTCTGTATGACTCGGAATTTAATTATTATAACCGATTCTGGTCCTGGCTGAAATACGGTGGAAAGATTGCAACCTTAATTCATATCATCTCCCCGCCGTATATGCTGCGTGAGTATATGGCAGCCAATATGGATGTTATCCTTGCAAGAAATAATATATTTGATGCGCTGATCCCCTATCAATCAATTCTGGATCGTTCCCGCTATTTAGCAATTTTGCTGGAACTGAGCAATAAAGGGATGAACAGCGATGAATTGGAAATGAAGGTTCTGGAATATAACTGGCCTTCTGAAAGTATCGAAAAGCTTTTGGAGCACTGTTTAAAAGGCGTTTTAAGCCAGCGGGAATATTACAATATTTATGAATGTTTCCAATTTACAGAAATCGGCGAATTTGACCTGGCAAAAAATGAATATGTACGTCATACGCAGATTAAACTGACTGATGAAAACATTAAAAAGCGAATTCAAAATAAGCTTATTTTCGCGACCATGGTCGAAAAGAAAAATATTGTAGAAGAACTTCCGATTCTGAAAAGCAATATTTACAATTATTATCTAAGAGGCCAGATTGTACCGATCGGCGGTTATATGCAAAGAATCGTCAATATCAGCGATAACCGGATTTTCGTTGAGCAAACCGCAGCAGTAAATCGCCTGGATTACTATCAAACCTCAGAATTTGAAATTCGGAATCTGCAAAAAGAAGACGAAAGCTTAAATCTCGAACTGCTTCAATCCGCTTTGTACACAGGCGATGTCGTTCGTAAAATTTATGGCTATTGGGAATCGAATAATGGAATCGACTTTTCTGAACCAGAACGGATGAATTTTGTTAATATCAAAGACGTAAACAACCAAACAATTCGTATGGAAATGGAAAACGTCAATATTATGAAGCTCCGTCTGAAAAAAGATATTTTTGGAGATAAAGAGCAGGAAGCAGCCAATCTTGCAGCATTTATGATGCAGGAAGTCTTTAAAGTACTGTTCCCGTATAGCTATATGAATCTATTCGCTGTCATCGAATTTGCCCCCAGACCGGATTATTGGGATCGGATCATTCACCAAACCGACTCCTGTACGTATGAAGAACGCGTGCACAGTATTTTGCCTTTTGTGCGTAAAATAGAAGGTGACAAGGAAGACGCAGCTGGAACATTCAGATTGCTGGAACATCAGGAAGCAGCGGAACATGCAGATTTCCTGGATATTTATTTGATTGAATTTACAGAATTGGAAATGGGGATGATTTCGACACTCCGCAATAATATGAATAAAATGTTCCGGATTATGATGATTTACCTGAATTGGTATTTGGGTAAACAAAAAGAAATGAAAAAGAAAGGAGATACAAGCACCGAACATACCAGCGAAGAAATGAAAATGGAAACGCAGGAAGCAGCGCAGAATACAGAAACGGATGATGCGGTATTTGAAATAGAAGAATTATTAACGAATCTGCTGTCGGAAGATGAATCTGCTGACGGAATCGAAAACTCAGCTATATCTGAAACTGACGAAGTAATCACAACAGATATACCAGAAAAATCACGAGAACTGCCAGAGCTTTCCACTTCGAAAGGAAAAACAGTAACAGAAACAGTAACAGAAACGGTGCAAGCAACTGGAAATGATGGTTTTTCAGGGAAAGCAGCGGCAAATGCAGCAGAAGCAGGTGATTTGAATGAAGAAACATTTGAAGAAGCCAAAGTGGAAGATGTAAATGCTTTAAGTGAAGTATCTGGGGAAGAAGCAGAAGCGAAATACCTGGATGATCTGGAAGAAGGATTTGAAGAAGAAACGGAAGCAGAAGAAGCGGATGCTTTAGATGAAGTATCTGGGGAAGAAGCAGAAATAGAATACCTGGATGATCTGGAAGAAGGATTTGGAGAAGAAACGGAAGCAGAAGAAGCGGATGCTCTAGATGAAGTGTCTGGAGAAGAAGCGGAATACCTGGATGATCTGGAAGAAGGACTTGAAGACGAAACGGAAG
>CAZTHP010000006.1:51979-53626 GCA_964613155.1 uncultured Lachnospiraceae bacterium
AGAAGCGGAATACCTGGATGATCTGGAAGAAGGACTTGAAGACGAAACGGAAGTGCAAGACACGGATAATCTGGACGGAATTGTTACAGAATTAGAAGAAACTGCTTCTTCAAGCGGATTAGCAGAAGACGCATCTACAGAGGCAGATTCTGTAAGCTCACGTGAGAAATTTGCTTCTTACATATCAGAAATGAAAGAAGACGTGAAAGAGACACGTTTAAAGGATGCATATCCGTATTCGTCAGAAAGCACAGTAAAGCCTTGCTATTTAAATTTAGGTGCCTCTGAAATATCTTCTTGTTTTGCAGCAGAGGAGTGGTATAAATTCTTAAAACGAATCCTTGTCAATTATCAGGATTTAAAAAGCAAGAAATATTACTATAGCAATGCAGCAAATAAGAATGAATGCTCTTTCTGTGGACGAAAAACTTTAATCATTGATATTATGGATGATGGGCGCAGAATTTGTAATAATTGCCGAGAACATCAAGTAAGTCAAAAAGAAGAAATTATGAAGGTTTATAAAGAAACGGTTCAGCTTCTTCAAGATGTTTATGACATTGAATTTAAAGGCAATATACGTGTGCAAATGAAATCTGCGAAAGCAATCCGACAAGAAACACAGACGGCAGGAAATGCTCGTGTGTTAGGCTTTTACTGTCACAAAACAAGAGAACTGTGGATTGAAGCAAGAGGTCCCAGAAATGCGGTAAAAGATACGATTATTCATGAATTGACCCATGCATGGCAGGATCAAAATCTGGATATGGCTAAACTTGACCGTTTAGAAAAGCAAGATAAAGGTACACGTTTACTTTTACTGGAGGGGCATGCTGCTTATATGGAAGTAGATGCAATGAAACGCTTCGGAGAAGAGCGTTATGCCAAAATGCTGGAAGATCAGCTTCTTCGTCGGGAAGATGAATATGGATTAGGATATCGTCTTCTGAAAGATTATTTTGAGAATCTTGCCGCAAAAGGCTCTCATATGACACCATACAAAGCAATGGAGGAATTAATTAATTCTAAAAATGCAAATGAATTAAAAACAAGAAAAAAGAAGCGAAAAGTGAAGAACCGAAACAAATAAAATTTTCATAAGGCAAATAGAATCCGTAACTGTTTTGCCGCAGAAGAAAACGTAATAGTTAGCTAGTAGCTGTAACACAAACGCAGTCTGTAAGATGAGTTTTTTAGGAAAGAACCATTTGACAGCTGCGTTTGTGTTGCTTTGTCTAGAGGGGGATTTTAAGGGAAGAGAGGAAGAACTTTTTGTCAATAGGAAAAGCTTTTGGTCAAATGTAAAAGTAAGTTCCACTTTGTCAAATGGGGGTGGCAGTTAAAGACTGTATGCATGATTAAATTCTACCTTGTAGGATTCAATTCTATGGGGAAAAACAGGGGAAATTTAACAAAACAACTTTTTTACAAAAAAATGAAAAAAGTGGTTGACAAACCATTTGAAAGGTGATATCCTATGGAAACTGTCAGCGACGAGTTGTACGAGTTGAGGACACAACTTGAAGAAAAGAAACAATTTAGAAACAATTCTAAAGGAAAACAAAAAACTTCAAAAATAAATTTAAAAAGTAGTTGACAAACGAAAGAAAGTCTGCTAAACTAAACAAGCTGTCAGCGAGCGAGTTC
>CAZTHP010000007.1:0-18243 GCA_964613155.1 uncultured Lachnospiraceae bacterium
GCTACCTTAACCCACCGTCTAAAGCCAGTGGGATTGCGGTAGCCACCTTTTCAAAGACTTCTCTTTATTTGGGCAGTTTAAAAGAAGATTTCATGGATACGATCCGGTTAAATACCAGCTGATCTTCTGTTGTATCCTTATAATCCACGCAGAAATATCCTTTTCTTACAAACTGGAAGCGATCAAATGCCTTTGCATCTTTTAAAGAAGGTTCTACCAGACATTCAAATTCCAGCTTAGATTCCATATTTACATTCAGATTACCATCTTCATCATAAATAGAACCGGAGCTTGCATCTGCAATATTATCAAATTTGCGCCAGATTGCTTTTACAGCAGTCGGAGCTGCTACCCAGTGAATCGTACCTTTTACCTTCCGTCCATCCGGGCTGTTGCCGCCGCGGGATGCGGGATCGTACGTACAATGCAGCTCGATGATCTTGCCATTTTCATCTTTTACAAAGCTATTGCAGGTTACAAAATATGCATTCATCAAGCGCACTTCATTGCCGGGGAACATACGATAATACTTTTTGATCGGTTCTTCCATAAAGTCATCACGCTCGATATAGATTTCTCTTGAAAAAGGAACCATACGAGTACCTAATTCCGGATTTTCCGTATTGTTCGGTGCTTCCAGATATTCCACCTGTCCTTCAGGATAATTATCGATCACTACTTTTAAGGGATCCAAAACTGCCATAACACGTTTTGCTTTCGCCTTCAGATCATCACGCAGGCAGTATTCCAGCATGGAATATTCACAAGTAGAATGCGCCTTGGAAATACCGGCCATTTCCACAAACATGCGGATAGATTCCGGTGTAAAACCACGGCGGCGAAGTCCGCTGATGCTGACCAGTCTCGGATCATCCCATCCATCTGCAATTCCATCCTGCACTAATTTCTTGATATAACGCTTACCAGTTACGACATTGTTCAGGTACATCTTTGCAAATTCAATCTGTCTGGGGGGATTTTCAAACTCGCATTCTCTTACAACCCAGTCATAGAGTGGTCTATGATCTTCAAATTCCAGCGTACAGATTGAGTGTGTAATATGCTCCACTGCATCTTCAATCGGATGTGCGAAATCATACATCGGATAAATGCACCATTTATCACCTGTATTATGATGTGCGATATGCGCAACACGATATAAGATCGGATCTCTCATATTCATGTTCGGAGATGCCATATCGATCTTTGCACGCAGAACACGTTCTCCATCCTTGCACTCTCCATTTTTCATTCCTTCAAATAATTTCAGGTTTTCTTCCGGAGTTCTGTCACGATACGGGCTGTTCTTTCCCGGTTCTTTTAAAGTACCGCGATATGCACGGATTTCATCCGGTGTCAGATCACAGACATAGGCTTTACCTTTTTTGATTAATTTCACTGCACATTCATACATCGTATCAAAATAGTTGGAAGCGAAAAATAAGCGATCTTCCCAGTCCGCTCCCAACCACTGAATATCTTCTTTAATTGAATTTACAAATTCAATATCTTCTTTTGTAGGATTGGTATCATCAAAACGCATGTTAAATTTGCCATTGTATTTCTTCGCCAATCCATAGTTTAAAATAATAGATTTTGCGTGTCCAATATGAAGATAACCATTCGGTTCCGGAGGAAATCTGGTCTGCACGTGATCATAAACACCTTCTGCCAGATCTTTATCAATCGCCTGCTCTATAAAATTTCTGCTGACCTTTTCTTCCTTATTATCATTTTCATTCTTGCACATTGTTTCTTCTGCTGCCATCAAAATCTCCTCCTGAAAATTCGTCTCATCAGTTTACATTATCATAACTTGACGTTTTTGTAAACTAATTTCCCGGAAACACGCGCTTTTTCCCAGACTACACACTTCCTTCTGCAAATCCAGTCTCCTATCGTTACTTGATTTCAGAAAGCTGCTCTTTCAGAAAATTGCAGGCAAATGGACGTTTATTAAGGAAACTATTTTACAAAATATGACAACCGTCGAGCCAAAATAGGATTTTCACTGCGAAAATATCGCCTTCCCCTATCTGTATGCTTGACTTTTGACCTACTATACGGTAAAATCACTTATACTTGTATCATAAAGATGATAAAGAATTTATAAAAATAGGAGTTGATCTTTTTGGACCCGAGTGACGCCATACAGTTGCTTATTTTAGTTGTATTACTTATTCTTTCCGCATTTTTCTCATCCGCGGAAACTGCACTCACCACCGTAAATCGAATTCGGATGCGTTCCCTTGCCGAAGACGGCAATCGGAAGGCAGCGACCGTATTGAAAATTTTAGATAATCAGGATAAGATGTTGAGTGCTGTCCTCATTGGTAACAATATCGTAAACCTGTCATCTTCTTCATTGGCAACTTTGCTTGCTACGAAATTACTTGGAGATGCCGGTGCTGGTATTGCGACAGGTATCCTTACTCTCTGTATTCTGGTCTTTGGAGAGATTTCACCGAAAAACCTTGCTTCCGCTAATTCTGAAAAGCTTTCTATGCTTTATTCCGGAGTAATCTATAATTTAATGAAAATCCTGACACCAGTAATCTTTCTGGTCAATCTGCTGGTACGCGGCTTTATGTGGGTTCTTCATGTAGATATGAACCGCAAGGATGATGCTTATACCGAAGAAGAACTTCGTGTCATTATGGATGTCAGCCACGAAGAAGGCGTGATTGAAAGTGAAGAACGCAAGATGATCAACAATGTGTTTGACTTTGATGATTCTTGTGCAAAAGATATCATGGTTCCTCGTATTGATATGCAATTTATCAATGTGAATGCTACTTATGAAGATGTTCTGAATGCGGTTCGCGCTCAGATGTATACACGTATGCCGGTCTATGAGGAGACGACAGACAACGTAATTGGTATTTTCAATATTAAAGATTTGATCTTAATTGGCAGAAAAGATAATTTCCGAGTTCGGGATTATATGCGAGAAGCTTACTATACTTACGAATTCAAAAAAACCTCAGAATTATTCCTTGATATGAAAAATAATTCTGTGCCCATGGCGATCGTACTGGATGAATACGGCGCAACAGCAGGTTTAGTTACATTGGAAGACCTGATTGAAGAAATTGTAGGGGAAATTCGTGATGAATACGATGCAGATGAATTAAATGAAATTCAAAAGATTTCAGACCGCGAGTATTCGATCGCTGCTTCTGTACATTTAGATGATTTAAACGATGCTCTGAATCTGGATTTTCAGTCAGAAGACTATGATTCTCTTGGTGGTTTGATCATCGGTTTCCTCGACCGACTTCCGGAAGCCGGTGAAACAGTTCAGGATGGCGCTTATACGTTTACAGTAGAATCTATCGAAAAAAACAGGATCGAACGAATCCGCCTGCTGCTCCCGGAAGAAGAAGAAGGAACAACGACTCAGAATCAGGAGGATAATGAGGAATGATACGACTGGTAATATTCGACCTTGATGGTACCGCTGTCGATACATTGGAGTCTCTCGCTTATACGGTGAACCGTGTGATGAAACGACTGGGACTGCGGGAAATGCCGGTAGAAAATTTTAAATATTACGCTGGTGACGGCGCACGCAAGATGTTAAAACGCTGCTTAAAAGATGCCGGTGATATTACAGCATCGCTCTTAGATGAAGCATTGGATCTTTATTGGGAGGAATTCAAAAAAGGCTGTACCTATCATGTAAAGCCATTTCCCGGTCTTACCGAAACCTTAGAAGATCTGCGGGAATACGGCGTACAGCTTGCAATTTGTACCAATAAAGCACAGCTTTATGCAGAATCCGTAATCAAAAAAGTTTACGGTAACAATATGTTTGATTATATCTTAGGAGAAGGCGCTGGTTATCCTCGCAAGCCGGAACCGGATGGTGCACTTCATATCGCCGAACATCTGGGTGTTACCCCAGAAGAATGTCTCTACGTTGGTGATACGAATACCGATATGAAAACCGGTTTGGCAGCCGAAATGTACACCGTCGGCGTAACATGGGGATTCCGCACACGAGAAGAACTGGAAGCGTTTCATCCGAATCGTGTCATTGACCGCCCTCAGGAGCTTCTGGATATTCAAATGTAATACCCAAAATACTATCATGTTGGGATAACAGCCTCCAACTATGATATCATAGATGATACATGAATGATACTAATCGATCGTACTGCACATCCTGCTTTTACGATCTGCAACTGCAGCAGTTCAGCCTTTGGCTGAACTGCATTTTGATAAGGGGGATACGTTTATGACACAATCCGAAGAAACTTCCCGCAGGAAACTTCCTGCACCGAAAAGATACCGCTTACTTCTTTTTCTGCAATTTGCAGCATCGGTTCTCTTTTTATTTCTGGCACTTCAATACCTGCCGACTCATTATCTTCTGGCAGCCGGTTTTGTATGTTCCTTTTTCATCGTCATCTGTTCTGTCTTAATTTTCTCCAGATACAGTCGCTTTGCAAGAGGATTTGGCCGTTTTTTAAGTCTCCTGCTCAGTGTCGTTTTATTTACAGGATCTGCGTACATTAACCGCGGCAATCAAGCCCTTCAAAATGTAGCAGGTAATGAAAAAGAAACCGTTGATATTTCAGTTGTTGTCATGAAAGATAGTCCCGCGCAAACATTAAATGATATCAAAAACGGATTGCTGGGATATAACACTTCTTACGAAGAAGACAGTGTTGAAGATATCTGCAAAGCATTTGAAGCAGAAACCAATCAGCAGCCTTCTCTGGATCAGTACACGAAATACAGCTATCTGGCAGATGGGCTTTATAGCGGAGCGGTAGAGGCAATTGTTTTCAATGAATCATTCCGCACCTTCTTGCAGGATTCTCATAAAAACTTTGACAGTGATACGCGAGTTTTAAAAACATTCCATCTGGTTATGGAAGAACGCCTGGCTTCCACTGCCGTAAAAGACATCACCAAAGACTGTTTTATCGTCTATGTCAGCGGTATTGATGCCCGTGGGGAAGTTACTGCAAAATCCAGAACAGATGCGAATATGCTGATTGCAGTCAATCCCACTACAAAACAGATTTTGCTTCTGGGAATTCCCAGAGACTACTATATTCCGATTCATGCAACGGGATACAACGATAAGCTAACCCATTCCGGCATGTACGGAATCAATAACTCCATTGCTACACTGGAAGATTTTCTAGATATCACGATTAATTACTATGCTCGTGTTAATTTTTCCGCAACTGTCGATATTATCGACGCAATGGGCGGTATTGATGTTTACTCACCGGTTGCCTTCACGACACTGGATGATAAGTATGAAATCCAGGAGGGAACCAATCACATGAGCGGTGATAAAGCGCTCTACTTCATGAGAAGCCGTAAAATGTTATCCGGCGGTGATAACGATCGTGTTTCCAACCAGATGCGCGTTGTTCGCACGATTCTCAAGGAATTAATGAGTTTTAACACCCTTGCAAATTTCAACGATATCCTCTCCGCTGCGGAAACCAGCGTACAGACCAATGTAACCAGTACGGAAATCCAGAATCTGATTCAGATGCAATTAAAGGATATGCCTTCCTGGGACATTGAAAATTATCAATTTGCAGGCTCCGATCTGTATACAACCGAATCATATCTCAGTCAAGGTATTCGAACTTACGTAATGGAACCCGATATGGACTCCGTTGCATATGGAAAAGAACTCCTGCTGCATATGCAAAATAACGAGCTGATTTCTCTTGAGCAAGAAACAACAGAGTAACCAGAGTGATCTGGAATCACGGAATAACCAGGGTAATCTGAAATCACAGAATCAACAGAGTGATCTGGAATCAATGAAAGCATTCTAATTTAACGAAATAAAAAAAGCTGCCTAACGGTCGATTCTGCAAGAAGCAGACTCTTTTAGGCAGCTTTTTCTTCTACTTTTTCTTCTATTTTTCTTCTACGTAGAAACGAAACCGAAGTCCATGCTTACACTAATTCAATTTCAGCAGGCCATTCACCGGTAATCATATGTTCTAAAATAATCTTACCACCAATACGCATTTCATTTGCTCTGGTCGTATAACCATCTTCCAGTTTGATCGTACTGACACTGGGCAATTCTTCATTGGTAATCTGCAGCTGTCCTGTCAACGGTACAGGATTATTCAAATGTCCATAGTGATAGATGACCAGTTTTTCATCTTCTGATATTTTTTTTGCTGTCATTCTTTCATTAAAATCCATAATAGCTTCCCCTCTTTTTCTTTCGCTCAATTTTTAAGCTAAAATTTTATACTTTCCATAAACCACCCGACACAATTGTCATCATTCGTTCTCATGGCTATTGGCTATCCTTCATAATACTCATGCGTAAACTTGCTATGCAGAACCCTGTATCCTTTTTGAATCCAGTTGACTTTCTCCATGTGCATCAACGGAATCTCTTTATAAGAATATCCTTTGTACAAAATCCAGACATCCAAAAGCAATTCACTGATCCTTCCATATACCCTCGCTTGAAAAGCACTGTAACCACTGATATCGATACGGTTTTCCAGTTCTCCAAGTACATCAAACAGGAAGGTACAATACGCATCAGAAAGGTCTTTTCGCATAATATACATATTAAACATATGCGCCGTCTTCCGTTTCATCACATGCTCAAAGGCCGGTGCGATATCAGGATAACGTTCTATTAAAATCTTCTGCGTCTCATACAGCGGTTCCGGATAATGGGTATGACAGTAATGTTTCTCCACAGACTCGATTACATAGTTTCTTCTTTTAGGAAGAATGATATCAGTCGTTTCTAAGAGTTTTTGAAGTTCTGTCTCTCTTAAAATACAATTTTCTTTCCCCTGAATCCGTTGCTGAAGCCGTGATTTTACAGAAAAATGTCTCCGGTAATGCGCAAGTCCTACATACTCGACATCTAAATTTTTCCAGGCCCAATATAATCCTGTCAGCTCGCAGTAATAGGGATTTTTTTCAGAGATATTGTCTCCTGTGTCATCTCCCTGAAATCCAAAACCCTCGTTCTGGTTCTTTCCGACATGTAAAGGAAGATAACAAGCATCTGAAGGCATTGCATAGGGTTTATGCGATGCAACAATAATTTTTACATTTTTCACAAGTAATACCTGCTTTCCCAGCTTTTACACTTCCACATTATGAGGTTCCTGTGCTCCAGCTTCTTGATCTTTCGTATCCAAATCTTCATTCCGTTTCGGATTCTCAGTTTCTTGATCTTTTTTAGCCAAATCTTCATCCGGTTTTGGATTCTCAGCTTCTAAAGCTTCTACTGCTTTTGAGTTTTCCGTCTTTAAATCCTCTGCTGTTTTCAGTTTTTCTGTATTCAAAGCTTCTTCCGTTTCCAGATTTTCCATGCCAGAATCGTTATCAGCTTTCGGATCTTCCTCCGCTTTTACTTCAGAGTTTTCCTCCTCTGGATGTTCAATCTTGTGGAAGATTTCCATAAATTCTTTGCCGGTAATGGATTCCTTCTGAATCAAAAAGGCAGCGATTTCATCCAACGCTTTTCGATGCTGACTTAAAAGTTCTTTCGCCTGCTGATAAGCTTCTTTCAAGGTGCGTTTTACAACTTCATCTACCATTGCTTCCGTCTGATCCGCACACTGCATCACGGTACGTCCTGATAAATACTGGCTTTCTACTGACTGAAGGCTCATCAGACCAAATTCTTCGGACATTCCGTACTGCGTTACCATCGCTCTCGCCAATCCGGTTGCCCGCTCAATATCATTGGCTGCACCTGTTGTCACAGTATCAAAAACCAATTCTTCCGCTGCACGTCCTCCTAAAAACTGAACCAGCATCGCACGGATCTCTTTCTCCGTATTCAGATACTTTTCTTCTTCCGGTACATTCATCACGTACCCCAGAGCTCCCATCGTTCGCGGAACGATCGTAATCTTCTGTACGGGCTCGGCATCTTTTTGAAGAGCACTTACTAACGCATGACCAACTTCATGGTATGATACAATCTTCCGTTCTTCCTGGCTGAGAATCCGGTCTTTCTTCTCTTTTCCGACCAGAACGACTTCCACGGATTCAAATAAATCTTCCTGGCTGATCGCCTGACGTCCATGCTTCACTGCATTGATTGCCGCTTCGTTGATCATATTCGCCAGATCAGAACCAACCGCTCCTGATGTTGCTAACGCAATTGCTTCCAGATCAACAGAATCATCCAAAGCCACATTTCGGGAATGTACTTTTAAAATATTAACACGGCCTTTCAAATCCGGACGATCCACTATGATCCGGCGGTCAAAACGACCCGGTCGCAGTAATGCCTTATCTAAGATTTCAGGACGGTTTGTTGCGGCTAAAATAAACACACCCTTCGAAGAATCAAATCCATCCATCTCAGAAAGCAGCTGATTTAACGTCTGCTCTCTTTCATCATTGCCGCCTAAATTTCCATCACGGCTCTTACCGATTGCATCAATTTCATCAATAAAGATAATGCAGGGAGCATTATTCTGTGCCTGCTTAAATAAATCTCTTACACGCGAAGCACCTACGCCTACAAACATTTCCACAAAATCCGAACCGGATAATGAGAAAAACGGCACCTGTGCCTCACCTGCTACTGCCTTTGCCAATAAGGTTTTTCCCGTACCAGGAGGTCCCACTAACAACGCGCCTTTGGGAAGTTTCGCACCAATCTTTGCATAGCAATCTGGATTATGCAGAAAGTCAACGATTTCTGTCAAAGATTCCTTCGCTTCATCCTGCCCTGCAACATCCTTAAACGTAACACCTGTCTCTTTCTGCACATACATCTTTGCATTCGACTTGCCTACGCCCATAACGCCGCCGCCACCGCCGGCTTTTCTCATGATAAACATCAAGAGCATCCAACACACTAAGATCGGCGCAATATAGTACAGAAGGAAGTCCAAAATTGCAGAATTCGTATCTGGAATACTCGTATCGACCACAACACCGAACTTCTCCAGCTTCGTATACAGATCTGCATCATTGGGAACACCCGTATAATAGACCACCTGCGTTTCATTATTGCTGTAAAACTTGCTGCCGGTCTCCTTGCTCAGACCATTCTTCTGGGCTGCACTTTCATAAATCTTCTGAGATGCCTCTTTTGTCAGCGTAATCTCGATACGATTCAAAGATTTATCAATATAAATCTTATCGACATCTCCCTTCTTCGCCAACGTCATCATCTCGGTATAAGTAATATTTTTATTGTCACTCTTACTCATACTGCTGTAAATCGACAATATAAATAAAGTAAACAACACCGCAATGGCCAGCAAGATAATTGTCTGACTATTTTTGGGAAGCTTACCATTATCCTTTTTCCCCTTATTATTCTCCATGTTCTCTCTGCTGCAAAACAGCTTTTCCTTTCTTCAATTTATTCCAATTCTTGAAAACTGATCTCTCACTGGATTCGCTTTGTTATGATAGACCAATGGAACCAATGTCGAAAACACATGTGGTTCCTTCTATCTTTGTTCTCTAAACTATACGCAAATACGCAAAAGTATATACGAATAAGCAGATTGTCTCAGCTAAGCCTATTATAGAGATTCCTTCAAAATAAATCAAGCATCTGCCTCTAAAATCTCTGGGTGATTTTATAAATGTTTTGTGAAGTAACCATTAAAAAATGATAAAATGTTTTTTCTTTCGCCAAAACTACTAGCATTATTGATAATGGAATGTTAAAATGAATACCGGCGTTTTTTAAGAAACGCTCCCAATGAGATGAACGCCGTCTGCCGAGGAAATACGAAGACGTTATCAGGCGTTCCCCAAAGAAAGGAGAGCTACTCGATCGATATCCTTAAAGATATAGAGGTATATGGATCCTTATTTCAAGTAGCAGGTTTACTATGCATCAGCATTCTGCAGAGCAAAATACGAAATTGGTCAATCGGATGTCCCGTATTATCGGACATGCAAATAAAGTAAAAAGTATGTTAGCAGAAGATCGTAATTGTACGGAAATTTTGATTCAGCTGGCTGCTGTACGAGCTGCATTAACCAGTCTCAGTAAGCTGATTCTGGAAGAACATATTAATGAATGTATGACAGAACTATCCGAATACGAAAGTGAAGAAGAACGTCAGGAGGCGATTGAAGGCCTGATGGATGTAGTCAACCAATTCATCAAGTAAATAACCATTTATATCCGGTCGTTCGTTTTTTTCTGGATATTTTTTCAAACTTTCACAGGTTTCATCTATTTAAGCTTTAAGCTGTTTGATCTATTTTTCCAGATTTAACCCACTTTTTACAGGTTTGATCGGCTTTTGCTATTTCATCTGCTTTTTATAAGTCGATTCGCTGTTACTGTTTCATCTACTTTTTTATAAGTTGATTCGCTGTTACTGTTTCATCTATTTTTACAGGTTTGATCGGCTTTTGCTGTTCGATCAAGAAATCAATATAAACGAGGAAATTCATCATGTTAGGAACACTTGTCAATACCGGCACGAT
This sequence comes from uncultured Lachnospiraceae bacterium, assembly GCA_964613155.1. Lineage (GTDB taxonomy): Bacteria > Bacillota > Clostridia > Lachnospirales > Lachnospiraceae > TWA4. The sequence goes on from CAZTHP010000007.1 coordinate 10,444, forward strand.
TCTGGCCGGCAGTGTAATCGGAAGTATTTTCCGAAAAGGAATTAAAGAAGAATATCGAGAAGGTCTATTTACCGCTATGGGACTGGCAGTTACCGGACTTGGTTTTCACAATGCTTTGCAAAATATGTCGCAAAGCGATTATCCGGTGCTTTTTATTATCAGTCTGGCACTCGGAAGTTTAGTGGGTACGATCCTCGATTTAAATGGAAAGTTTCAAAGATTGTCCTCCCGATTTGCTTCGAGTAAGCTGGGCGAAGGGCTTTCCACAGGAATTTTGCTATTCTGTATCGGAACGCTTTCGATTTTAGGTCCGATTCAAAGTGCCCTTTCCGGCGATCACACCTATCTGTTCACCAATGCTACACTGGATTTTGTTACCTCCATGGTTCTTGCTGCAACATATGGTATCGGTATGGCACTTGCTGCTATCGTTTTATTCTTGTGGCAAGGCAGCATCTACGTTGCCGCTTTATTTTTAGGCAATTTTATGACAACCGCTATGATGACGGAAATTTCCATTATCGGAGGCTTTTTAATCGTAGGCTCCGGACTTTCAATTTTAGGGGTAAAGGACTGCAAAACACTCAATTTACTGCCGGCGTTGCTGGTACCGATCATCTGGTTTTCAATTACAGGATGTTTCTAAACCATGATCAATTGGTCTTTGTTGACTGTTTCCCAAACAGCTGGCTATTGTTCTTTAACCTGCTGTTTCTCAAGCAACTGGTTATTGTTCTTTGACCTGCTGTTTCTCAAGCAACTAGCTATTAATCTTTGATCTGTTGTTTCTCAAGCAACTAGCTATTAATCTTTGATCTGTTGTTTCTCAAACAGTTGGTTATTGATCTACTGTTTTCCAAGGATCGCTGGATTTATACAGAAAGGATGTTTTTATGCATTGGGATGTTTTTTTCAACGCTTTTCATTGTGAAATTCTGCTGCGCCTGGTTCTTTCTACTTTTCTGGGCGGTCTTTTAGGCTTTGAACGTACGCATGCTGGTCGTGCTGCTGGTCTTCGTACCTATGCGATTGTCTGCTGTGCTTCCTCGCTCATTATGATGACGAATTTATATATTTTTCATAATCTGCAGGCCTCTGATCCCACCAGGCTGGGCGCGCAGGTTATCAGCGGAATCGGTTTTTTAGGAGCAGGTTCTATTCTAATTACTGGCAAATACCGCCAACATATTAAAGGGCTTACCACTGCGGCAGCACTTTGGGCAAGCGGCGCGATTGGACTTGCCTGTGGATGCGGCTATTATTTTGCTGCAATTTCTGCTACTTTACTGATCTTTTTTGCTATGCATTTTCTGGGAATTCTTGAAAGAAAGATGATGATGCAGGATCAATCGCCTGTCCTTTACATGGAATTAGATTCCTTACAGAATATGAACCAGATTTCGGATTTTTTTCGGCAGCTTTCCATTTCAATCGAAGATATCCGCTTATCCCGCCCCTTTCTGGCAGAAGCCGGAACTGCAGTTACGTATATTCTGATTCTTCCTAAAGGAATGAAGCATACTAAATTGATTGAAGAATTGGCACAAATCGAACACGTTATTTACATAGAGGAAACACGTTAAAATACGTTAAGAAAGGAATTGTTTATGAATCCACGACAAATTCGAGATTACCATATTACAATCGGCTCCTTACCGCCTGGCAAATCTAATTCAATCACCGATATTCCCGGTGTGACAGTTGGACATGCAACAATTGATACGCCCCGCCACAAAACCGGCGTAACCGTTATTCTGCCTTGTACCGATAACATTTTTTCTCATAAGATGGTCGCTTCTTCATATGTACTGAATGGCTTTGGGAAAACAAGCGGTACACTCCAGATTCAAGAGCTTGGTACACTGGAATCACCGATTGCTTTGACTAATACATTAAATGTAGGACGCGTTCAAGATGCTCTGGTCACGTATATGGTTGAACAATGTGAAAAGGAAGATTATCCACTGTTTTCGCTTAACACAGTGGTTGGAGAATGCAACGATTGCCATTTGAATGATATTAAGGAACGAGCAGTCGAAGCTTCTCATGTTTTTTCCGCCATTCAATCTGCTGGGATTGCCTTTGAACAAGGAGATGTCGGTGCTGGAAAGGGAACGATCTGTTATGGATTAAAGGGCGGTATTGGCTCCGCATCCCGTCAGATTTTGATCAACGGACACTGTTACCATTTAGGTGTGCTTGTACAATCCAATTTTGGAAAAATGGAGGACTTGATCATACAGGGACGGGAAATTGGCAAGATGATTCAGCAGGATCTGAAAAAACCTTCCTCTCCCGAAAAAGACGAAGGTTCAATTATGTCGATTATTGCCACAGATCTTCCTTTATCCTCTCGCCAGCTGCACCGTATTTTAAAACGCGCTGCGATTGGATTAGGACGAACCGGCTCTCACGTTGGACATGGAAGCGGTGATGTTATGATCGGCTTTTCTACCGCTTCCCGTATTCCTGCCATTTCAGACCAGGCAATACAAGCCATTCCTACCTTACACGAATCTTTGATGGATCTGCCTTTTCAGGCTGTGATTGAAGCAGAAGAAGAAGCCGTTCTCAATTCCTTAGTCGCTGCCGATACAGTCTGCGGATACAACGGGGAAATTCGCCACGGAATCGGACCTTGGCTTGAGAAATTTTTCTCTTAATTTTTAATTTTCACTTGTTCGTTCCAATTGTTTCTGTCGGTTTCTAAATTATTTTCGATTATTTCTATTTCCGATTATTTCAATTTCCGATTATTTCTATTTGCAATTACGCAACTTCCAGTTGTCTCCTATTTGATTTTACTGGAAGTTGTTCTATTTTATCTTTTCTTTCTTAACGAAATTTTATTCTATTTTATCTGTCTTCCCTTTTTCAGTTTCCAGTTCTCTCATCATCACTCAGTTCCCACATCGCTGCAATTGCTACATCCACTTCTTCTTCGGTATTGTAATGAGAAAAACTAAAACGAACTGCACCTTGTTTTTCGGTTCCTAATGCCGCATGCAGTAAGGGCGCACAATGCGCACCAGGGCGCGTACAGATTCCATACGTCATAAATAATTCATCGCTGACCTCGGAAGAATCATAATCCCCCAAATTCAGTGCGACAATAGGACAGCGTTCTTTCTGCCTGCAAAAATCACCATAAATTTTAATCGAAGGAATTTCTTTGATGCCTTCATAAAAACGCCACATCAGCATCTGTTCTTTTTGCCGGATTGTATCCAGTCCGACTTCATTCAGATACGAAATCGCCGCTCCAAGACCAGCAATTCCATGACCATTTAACGTACCTGCCTCTAATGCTGTCGGCATTTCCGATGGATGTTTTTTTAAATAAGTCTGTACACCGCTTCCGCCAGATTTCAGAGGACGCACCGCCAGACCTTCCCGCACATAGATGCCGCCGGTTCCCTGCGGTCCCAGCAAGCTTTTATGCCCTGTAAAGCATAAAATATCAATCCCCATATTTTGCACCTGAATCGGAAAGACTCCTGCTGTCTGCGAAGCATCAAGAATCAGCAAAAGACCATGCGCATCTGCAATGCTTCGTATTTTTTCAAGATCTACCAGATTTCCAGTCAAATTGGAAGCATGTGTACATACGATTGCTTTCGTATTCGGACGTACACTTGTCTCAAAATCCTCATAGCAAAGCACGCCCTGTTGGTTTGCTTTTACAAAAGTCACTTCCATTCCTTGTTCGTTCAATTCATAAATGGGACGCAAAACGGAATTATGCTCTAATTCCGTTGCAATGATATGGTCTCCTGGATGGAAAATTCCTTTTAAAGCAAGATTTAAACTTTCTGTTGCATTCGCTGTAAAAGCAATCTGCTTCGGTGCTTCTGCTCCAAAAAATTCTGCCAGTTTGCACCGCGTATCAAAAATCACACGGGAAGCATCCAGCGAAGCCTCATGTACGCCTCTGCCGGAATTTCCCATTGTATTCATAGCCTGTACTACGGCTTCTATCACTTGCGACGGTTTTCTCCGTGTTGTCGCTGCATTATCCAAATAAATCATCACATTGATTCCAATCCTTATTTCTGACACTACCCCATCCGTGCTAAAACCCAGTCCAGGTCTGTGATCAGATTTAAAATCTGTTTTCGGTACAATCTTCCCGAACAGGCTTCATTGGGAACGGGGATAAACACAGCATTTTGGGGACAGATGGGTTGATACATCGGGTCTGCGATTACGATTTCCATTCCTTCCAATGCTTCGATCAAATCTTCTTCATCGGGCGCGGCGATATCGTGTTCCCGCAAGATCTCAAAATCACATTCTGTGTCACAAAGTACCGTCACCTTGCATTTTTGCGCCATTTCCAATGCCTGTGCGAGTGAAAGTGCCGTTACTTCCTCACCAATAACCGCAATGTGGGAAAACGAACGATTTTCGCAGCTAACCGAAGCTTGTGGTTGCGCAGATTCGCCTGTTTCCTGACTTAACAAAACATGCTTTTTCATAGATTCGCCTGCTTCCTGGCTTCGACAAATCTGATTTTCCCCTGTTTGTACCGCTTTCAAAAGATTTTCCTTTACCACTTCTTGATAGGCGGTATGGGAAGCAGAGCCAAATGGCACACCTATAACGTAAGGGATTTGACATAATTCCTGGAGAGCCTTTGCAGCACCAAGACCGGCAGAGGAAACCACCAGATTTACTCGTGCGCGTCCTGCTTCGGTCAATTCCTCCAGAGAAGATCCCATCGCCCAACGGGAAATGACTTCAAATCCGGAATGTTCCAAAAATGCTGCGATAGAACGATCCGCGCCATTCGTTGAGAAATCAAGCGGTGTCAGTCCCAAAATATTAACTGAAAGTGTTTCGGTTTTCGGAACATCCCGTTTTACAAACCGTCGCACAATACCTTCTAATGCCATAGAAGCACCTGGTATATAGGTTTTCATACCTGTTGTCGCAAAACCCAGACAAGGAATTGCGGTACGTTGTTCGATCAAGGCTGCGACTGCTTCATAATCAAATCCTGTCATCGCAGAAATCGGAGAACCCGCCAGTGCAATAAATTTGGGGTGCAGTTCCTCAGCTGCTGCCGCCACATCATTGACCAATTTTTCATCGTCTCCCATGATTGCTTCCATTTCCGAAAGAGCCGATATATAAATCATACTATCCATATCATACCAGCGCGGTTCATCATGCGTAGTATAAGTAGAATTGCAGCCCGATGCATCGTGCATAACGACCATGCCGCCCAGTTCAAATAAGGCAGATGCTACGCCAAATACATCCGCTGAATAGGTCGAAATAATCCTTGCTGTCTGTTTCATAATCGATTTTCGCTACTCCCTTCCCCATTTTAAATGATTCCATTTTCCTATATCGTGAACTATTTGTCTTTTCTTTTAAATCAGTCGATTTCCTATATCATGAACTATTTATTTCTTTTAAATCAGTCGATTTCCTATACCCTAAACTATTTATTTTTTCTTTTAAATCAGTCGATTTCCTTATAGACAGCAGCCTCCGCCCAGTCCTTTTCTTTGAATCAGATCGCGTGTATCCTTTTCCTCAGCAAATGCCTCCTGCATCCATTGAAGCGTTTTCCAGATGGTTTCATAGCCGATCAAACCACCGCCTTCTACCCGATTGACAAAATGCCCGGTATTTGTAAAATAAGCAGCTTTCTGCCCAACTGCCAGAAAATCAGACGGCTCTTTTGCTGCCATAAAACGCATTTTAGCATGAACCGTCGGATACAACTCCAAATCCGGATAATGCTTTTGCAAATAGGAAAATGTTTCTTTTTCTTCCCCGGAAATCGCATCCAGATACACTCGCTGTACTGAAAAACCAGCATCCAGCAGCAATTTTGCCAATCCCAACGGGCGTGGACAGTAGGTATAGTCGATTGCGATTGGTGTCTGCCCTATAATCTGAAGGGTTTCTTCCAGTGCTTTCTGACACTGCTCCCGCTTTTTCGTAAAATCTGGTACTGTAACTTTGGTGCCTAATTCTTTTGCCAGACGTAAAAAACCAGCTTCGATTTCTTCATAATCAAAACTAAACGGCATATAAATGTGCTTACCACCCAGTCGTTCCGCCAACATATCGCCGCCAGCCACCGCCGGTGGATAGTAAGAAATATAAACGGCACTTTCCGCCATTTCCTGATACTCCTCATACGTTTTACAAGAAGTAATCTCATGGATTCGAAGGTCATTTTCCTTTAAAAAACAAAGCAATTCACTGTCCGGATCTGTAGGAAGATCATTTCCGATGATTGCCACTGTATCCGTTCGAATCGAACGCTCTTTCAGCAGCATATATAAACGAGTCCGCATCAGCTGATCGGGTGTAAGACCGCTTTTTCGCATGATCGGATTCATGTAACAATCCACAAAATCAATTTCCGGATAACGGCTGCGCAGCTCTGCATAGATCATATCCAGGTCACACCCTGCAAAATGATGCACACAGCTGGTATAAATCAGCACTGCCGGCGGATAAGCCGGTAATTTTTCAAGAATATCGCAGGTTCCCTCAATGATCAATTCCTCCAGATCACCATCCAGCAGATTATGCTCCCGGATTGCAACCGTTGAAAACCGAGCCTGCTCTCCCATTTCCGCTGCCGTTAAAATAACACCACGCAAACAGCCCGCACCACAGACAAAAACCTGATGCGCCTGTGGGATCAGCATCCCTGTATGGACAATATTCCAGGTTCCTCTAGCAGGAGCAGAATATTCTAATCCTGAAACAAATGGCGCAGGAAAAGAAGCGTCCCGAATCGGCATCGCAGTCCCTTTTCCTTCCTGTTCTCCCGTTACTTTCTTTAACATATCCCGTCACCTCAAACTTCACAGCCTTCCAGCTTTCTTACTTTCACACACTCTCAACCTGCTGCTTCACAGCCTTTCAGCCATTTTACTCTCACACGCTCTCAATTCTTGCTGATTTTGCAGATTTCCAACATTTTTTCAGCCAATGTACGATATTCGCCTGCCATTGCACTGTCCGGAAATGCTTCCACTACTGTTTTTCCCAAGTCCTCTGCATCCTGTACCGTTTCACTGCGGCTTAATGTACCGATAATCTGGGAATGTACATCATCTGCTAACTCTGCCACTTTTCGGTCTTCTTCTTTTACATTACGCCGATTTAAAATAATCCCGCCCAATTGTGCGTAGCCGCGTCCTTTAAATCCTTCAATTGCAGCTGCAATATTAGCCGCTGCATGAATCGCCATATTTTCACCAGAGGTAATTACAAAAACCTGATCTGCATAGCCACCGCGCATCGGCATGGAAAAACCACCGCAAACCACATCACCCAGTACATCATAGATTACCACGTCTGGTTTATAAACTTCATAAGCCCCTTTTTCTGCCAATTTTTCCAACGCTGCAATAATTCCGCGTCCTGCACAGCCAAGTCCCGGAGTCGGTCCACCTGCCTCTACACAGATTACACCGCCATATCCGATCGTAACCATATCGTCCAGTGTAAAATCATTCTTATGCGTGCGCACCAATTCCAGCACAGTAGAGACTTTTTCCTTTCCATGAAGACTTACTGTAGAATCTGCTTTCGGGTCACATCCAATCTGCATTACCCGATATCCCATGTCACTAAATGCCGCGGAAAGATTCGAAACCGTAGTCGATTTTCCAATACCACCTTTTCCATAAACTGCAATCTTAATCATACGCATTCCTTTCTGTTCCTATCTACCTTTTCGTTTTCTATCGATACATCCTAGTCTGTATTAATACGTTCAGCCCGTATTGATACTTTCAGTCCGTATCCACAGTTTCAGCCCGT
>CAZTHP010000007.1:18343-20074 GCA_964613155.1 uncultured Lachnospiraceae bacterium
ATTGATACTTTCAGTCCATATCCACAGTTCCAGCCCGTATTGATACTTTCAGTCCATATCCACAGTTCCAGCCCGTATTGATACTTTCAGTCCGTATCCACAGTTCTAGCCTGTATTACTTTTTCAATCGCTATCCATATTTCTTTCAGTCTGTTTACTTACTTTTTCCAATATTCGAGTATGCCGCTTTTGAGCTTACTCCTTTTAACTTACCAATTTTACCGGATAATGCGCTGATAATATCCTGCGGTGCATCCATTGCTATACTGATAATATTGATTCCTCTTGCCCGATATGGAATTCCCATTCTTCCAATAATATACGCCCCATAATGATTTAAAATTTCATTCATCTCCTGGACGGATTCCTGTTCCTCAATAATAATACTGATTACCGCAACTCGCGTCTCCATAACTGCGCACCCTCCTATCTCCTACCTTCAATTTTCAATCTTCCACTTTCCATTTTCAATTTTCAATTTCCGATATCCTATATCCCATCTCTAATCTCTATACTTTAAGCACTAAACTGTTTCTCCCGCAATTTTCAAAACGGCTTTTGATTTGTATAAAAGAAAAGAGCTGCATCGTGAAAGACGCAACTCTCATAAAATCCAATTCTTCCGGCTTATATAGTCGGATTAGAATCCAGCTGTTTTCATGTAAATTGTGACTTCCACCTCAATGCAATATTTCAGCGTCAGATACAATTATGATAACATCTTATCTTTTTTCAGTCAACATAGTTCCAAACGAGTTCTCTCTATTTTTTATCCCTAAAAACGGTTCCGATCCAACTTACAAAATGCTTCGCTTTGAACACTCTGAACCGTTCCTATCCATTGTGATCGTGATCGGTATCGGCACGAAATACTTCCACAATTTTCCGAATACATTCAAATAAATATGGCTTATAATGCTCCAAATCCACCGGATCTTGATTCAGAATAATCGAATGGCAGGTACTGCTTACTAATTCTACGATTGTATAAAGCATCAGCATAGAATCTTTCCACTCAGAACCATCCGAATGGATCAAATCATCATAGGCTGAAACAACGTCAAAATCTGATTTGACTTCTTCCCGCAAAAGAACTTTTTTATAAATCCCAAAATTCAGATTTTTATTAATAAATTTCAAAAGTCTGGAATCACTGTTCAGCTGCTCCAACAGAGAATCTGCAATTAAAATCAGCTTGTCTTCTACTTTCAAAGTTTCCGGATGTGCATCCAGCGCGTTCATTGCATTGATCAGAAGCTGCTCCGCTTTCTGCGCGATCAGTTTTTCAATCAAATCCTCTTTATCCTTAAAGTAAAAATAAAAGGTTCCCTTTCCAACCCCCGCATGCTGTGCAATTTCTGAAATCGTTGTATTCGTGATTCCTTTGTTCATAAAAAGAGCAAACGCATGAGAAAGCAGCGCCGTCCTCTTTTTTTGTTTATTTTCTTCAGCTTTTCCCATCGTGTCTCTCCCTTGTCTTCATGTTTTTCTTGCAGAGTTTTGTTTCCGTTCTCACTACATGGTAATTCTTAACTTCTGAGTTTCCAATTCTACTACATGGTGCTTCTCAGCTTCGAAGCTTTCCATTCCACTACATAGTGCTTCTCAGCTTCGAAGCTTTCCATTTCCACTACATAGTGCTTCTCAACTTCGAAGCTTTCCATTTCCACTACATGGTGCTTCTTAACTTCCGGATCACACATTTTTCATAGCTTTGAAAGCTTCCCAACA
>CAZTHP010000007.1:20174-53429 GCA_964613155.1 uncultured Lachnospiraceae bacterium
GTGCTTCTTAACTTCCGGATCACACATTTTTCATAGCTTTGAAAGCTTCCCAACATCCCTCTGCATGTTGTACTGCCTATATCTTAACACAGAAACCAAAAAAAACAATCCCTTTTCCTTATATTTTCGACTACTAGTCATATTTTTTCGACCAATCGTCAAAAATATATTGACTCCTGGTCGATTTTAAACTATAATACATACGAAATTTGACCAACGGTCGATAAAAAGGAGTTAGAAAGATGAGACAGCTTGCAGAAAAAATCGTAAAGTTTCGTATTCCAATCTTAATCATCAGCCTTCTTCTTTTAATACCATCAGCAATGGGGATTCTTCATACCAGAATCAATTATGATATTCTCTACTATCTGCCTGATGATATTGAAACCATGCAGGGACAGGATATCCTCATGGATGAATTTGAAAAAGGCGCATACGGAATACTGGTTTGCAATGGGATGAGCAGCTCTGATGCGATCAAACTTGCAGATCAATTAAAAGAAGTAGACCACGTTGCAGATGTCATTTCTTATGACAGCATAACCGGCGGAAAGATTCCGAAAGAACTTTTACCGGATGATCTTAATCATGTTTTTTATTCCGAAGACGGTCAGGGCACTTTGATGTTCTTATTCTTTGACACCACGACTTCTGCGGATGAAACAATGGATGCAATTGAAGAAATCCGACAGCTTACCGGGAAACAGTGTTTCCTTTCAAGTATGTCTGCGATCGCAACCGATACTAAAAATCTAGTAGAAAGTGAGATGGCCATCTACACGATCATTGCCGTCCTTCTCTGTCTGCTGGTTTTATTCCTGACAACCGATTCCTTCCTGATCCCGATCCTATTTATGCTGAGTATCGGTATGGCCATTCTTTATAATCTGGGCAGCAATTTTATTCAGGGAGAAATTTCATACATCACCATGGCACTGGTTGCCATTCTCCAGCTGGGTGTTACGATGGACTACTCCATCTTCCTGTATCACAGCTATAAAGAAGCACAGCTTACTTACAGCGACCGAAAAGAAGCCATGCAGAATGCCATTGCTGCAACGATTGTTTCCGTTACCGGTTCTTCACTGACCACCGTAGCCGGTTTTCTTGCGATGTGCTTTATGACCTTTACGTTGGGTATTGATATGGGGATTGTCATGGCAAAAGGGGTAATCCTCGGTGTTATCTGCTGTATTACCATTCTCCCTTCCCTGATTCTTACCTTTGATGGTGCGATTCAAAAAACAGCACATCGGGCACTGGAAATTCCAACAAAAGGAATTACGTCCTTTATTACCAAACATTTTGTTTTATTTGCCGTAATCGTCGCAGTACTTTGGATTCCTGCTATCTATGGCAATAACCATGTTAATGTTTATTATAAGCTGGACGAAAGTCTTCCGGATTATTTAGACAGCAGACAGGCAAATAAAGCGTTGGAAGAAGAATTTGATATGAATTCCGTTTCCATGATCCTGGTAAGCTCTGACCTTTCCAGCAAAGAAACCAAGGAAATGCTCGATGAAATCAATGAGATCGACGGTGTTTCCTTTGCTCTGGGACTGGATTCAATCGTTGGCTCGCTTGTTCCCGAATCGCTGATTCCAGAGGAAGCGCGTGAAATGCTGACCAGCGACAATTGGAAGCTTTTGATGGTTTCTTCTATTTATCAGGTCGCAACGGATGAGATCAACGAACAATGTGAACAAATGGAACAGGTTATCAAGCAGTACGATGAAAATGGAATGCTGATCGGGGAAGCTGCCGCTACCAAAGATCTGGTCAAGATCACTGACCGTGATTTTAATGTCGTCAATATGGTAAGTATCGGTGCAATTTTTGTGCTGATCTTCTTTGTATTAAAATCCGCAATTCTTCCCTTTATTTTGGTAATTGTAATCGAGCTGGCTATTTTCCTGAATATGGCAATCGCGTATTATACCGGAACTACCCTTCCCTTTATCGCATCCGTATGTGTTGGTACGATACAGCTGGGGGCAACAGTTGACTACGCCATCCTGATGACAACCCGGTATAAAAAAGAACGAATGGATGGACACAGTAAAAAAGAATCCGTTTCCATTGCGCTTTCAACTTCAATCCATTCCATTTTCTCAAGTGCCCTGGGATTTTTTGCAGCAACCGTAGGCGTAGGATATTACTCCGATGTCGATCTGATCGGTTCCATCTGTATGCTCTTATCCAGAGGCGCACTTTTGAGTATGGTCATTGTAATCTGTGCTTTACCGACGATGTTTCTGCTATTTGATAAAATCATCTGCAAAACTACACTGGGTATGACTCACATTGACTCTTAAGATACCAAACAGAAATCCATAATCCGTAACGCTTCCAAGTCCACTTCGCAAACACGTTGCCTTGACTCTAAAGCGTTACACAGACTCTTGAAATAGATTCTTAAATAGGAGGTCTCATTATTATGAAAATGTTTCAGAAATTGCTTGCACTAGGATGCTGTGCAGCACTTACGATTTCCAGCTTAAGCGGCTGTTCCGGAAATCGTGCTGCGTCCGATTCGAACACAGAAACTACCAATCCTGCTGCGGCAGATGAAATTACCGCAATTCAAGATACATTAAATCAATTAGAAGGTGCTTCTAACTTGACAGGTCACAGTGATACTGCGGGAAAAGAAGAAACTGTTTATGCAATTTTAGACGCTGATGGCAATCTGGAACAAACCATTGTCAGTGAATGGCTGAAAAATGCCAAAGGAAGTACCACATTAGAAGATCGAAGCAATCTTTCCGATATCACCGTAGTAAAAGGAGATGCTGAGTACAGCAAAACCGGAAGTAACGATCAGATCGTGTGGAGCAATGACGGCAGTGACATTTATTATCAGGGCACCAGCAGCAAAGAACTGCCGGTCGATGTCCATATTTCTTATGAACTGGATGGAAAATCTGTCACAGCCAAGGAATTAAAAGGAGCATCCGGCCATTTAAAGATTACCTTTACGTATACAAACCATGCATCGAAAAAAGTAATGCTGAACGGCAAAAATGAAACCATTTACCAGCCATTTACCATGATTTCCGGTATGCTTCTGGACAATGAAAAAGCCAAAAATATTACCGTAGACAACGGAAGTACGGTAAACAGCGGTGATGATACCCTGGTCTTCGGTGTTGCAATGCCGGGACTCAAAGAAAGTATGGGACTCGACCAGGCAACAGATTCGGATGGAAAGCCATTAGAACTTGAAATTCCCGAAAGTGTTTCCGTAGAAGCAGATATTACAGATTTTTCTATGCTGATGACACTGACAGTTGCTTCCAACCAAACCCTCTCTCAGCTTGGACTGGATGAAATCCATTCAATCGACGATCTCAAAGCCGACATGCAAAAACTGACCGATGGTATGGATTCGATCATCGACGGAGCTTCTCAGCTGAATGACGGCGGAACGGAATTGCAAACCGGTACGCAAACACTTTCGGATGGTGCCAAACAGCTTTCCGACGGCAGCCAGTCACTCTCAGACGGCAGCAAGCAGGTATCGGACGGTGCCAAACAAGTCAACAACGGTGCTGCTGCTCTGAAAGATGGGTTAAACAGCCTGAACCAGAACACACCTGCCCTTGCAGACGGTGTAGATGCGTTAACGACTGGTTCCGAACAACTATTAGCTGGTTTTCAAACAATTACCCAAAACAATCAAACGCTCAACAACGGTGCCAAGCAGCTTTCCGATGGACTTTCTACCTTAGAGCAATCTTTAAATAGTAAAGAAAATGTAGAAAATATCAACAAACTGACTTCTGGTTCCACCACTTTTTCCCAGGGACTGGAAGAGGCATCCAATGGATTGAATCAAATTGTTGCCGGCTACAGCTACAGTGACGGCGAACTTGCAAATCTGATCAATGGACTGACCCAATATGCACAGGCACTCAGCGCAAGCGGAGATCCTACCAATGCTGCTTATGCCAAATATATTCAGACCATGATCGAAACTTATAAAAGCTTATACCAAAATGTTTCCACAGCACAGGCAGGCGTATCGAATCTGGCCGCTGCCTATCAAGATATCGACACCGGTATCCAGACCACTGCCGGCAGTATTTCCGGTATTTCACAAGCCGTTGCCAAATTATCACAGGGCGCTGGAAAACTGGAAAGCGGTGTAAACGCTTATACATCCGGTGTCAGCCAGACATCTGACGGTGTCAAAACCTTAACAGACGGTCTGCACACTCTGAACGCACAGGTTCCTTCTCTCGTAAGCGGCATTCAGCAGCTCTCCGATGGCGCTGATACCCTTGCAAATGGAACGGGAACACTGGCAAATGGTGCCGCAGATCTGGCAGACGGTGCAAAGGATTTAAACAATGGCACAACAGATTTAAATAGCGGCATAAACAAGCTTTTAGACGGTGTACTCGAATTGGTAAATGGTACTGGTGACTTAAAAGACGGTGTAATCCAATTTAATGAAGAAGGAATCCAGCAGCTGGCTGAAATTGTCAATCAAGATCTGGAATCTTATTACAATCGCTTCCAGGCACTCCAGGATTACGCAGACGAATATACCTCTTTTGCAGGCTGTCAGGATGATGTAACATGCTCTGTTAAATTTATTTATAAAACAGATTCGATCGAATAAATATAAGATACAAAAATCAAATTTGCCTTTCTTCTAAAAAGGGAGTTATGACACGAACAACTTTCGTTCTATCATAACTCCCTTTTCCATCTGTTCAACCGTTCTTAGATATCCCCCGAAAGGACTGGACTTTCCACATCTTCTGCTGTAAGCTTTGTCAAGCTGCCATCTTCCATCTCATACACCGTATCGCACAAAATACGAATATCCTCTGCCATATGAGAAGCAATCAAAATCGTCTTCCCTTCCGCACGCAGATCCAGCAACAGCTGCCGCATTTCTTTCGTTCCATGTTTATCCAATCCATTCATCGGCTCATCCAGAATCAGCAGAGACGGATTTTCCATAATTGCCTGCGCAATTCCCAATCGCTGACGCATTCCCAAAGAATATTTTCCAACACGTTTTTTATCATCCGGGTCTAATCCAACACGCTTTATCATTTCACGAATCGATTCTTCAGAAATCTTTCCCTGAATCGCTGCCAGATTTTTCAAATTACGGAATCCGGATTCAAAGGATAAAAAACCAGGATTTTCAATCAAAATTCCTGTATCCAGTGCAAAATCACATTCCTCACCGATCACACTTCCATTAACCGTTACTTTACCACTTGTCGGAAGCAGCAATCCGCAGATTATTTTAAATAAAACCGTCTTTCCAGAACCATTATTTCCAATAATCCCATGAATTTTTCCCTTTTCAAAATGAAGTGAGGTAGGTTTTAAAACCGTTTGTTCTTTAAATTTCTTGGTCACATTTTCCAAAATGATCGCATCCATAGCATACCTCTCCTATTTTTATTCCATTTTTCTATTCCAGCATTTTACGAATTTCCAGCCCCATATGCAGCCTGTAAAACTTAACAGCAATTCAAGCACAACCACGGGAAGCAATGGAAATCCTCCTGTCATAATAAAATCACTCCGATTCAAACAGCCCCAATTCCCCGGAAATACAATCATCCCAAACGTTCCAGCAAACTGTGAAAAAAAGACCGACACCAGCTGTATCAAAAGGACCACAACATATCCTGTCATCGCCTGATTACTGGATAAGATCAAAAGTGTCTGCAAAATAGCCAAAAAATTGATATTTAATACAAATACCAAAAACGCAATCCCTGTGGAAATCTGCGTAAACGGAAAAGCTGAAACCAGAAAAAGCAAACAGGCTGCCCCTGTTGTATTCCGAATATTCCGTCGCAAAATTGCCGCATACCAGTCTTTCCAGCCATATCGCATCAGCGTATAAAGTTTCCTTTCCCTAATCGCCAAAAAGGAACCATACCCCGAAATCCCATCCATCAGCACTAAAAATAAGAGATATCGTAAAATCGAACGGCTGTCATGTACAAAAAACGGACTTGCTAACCCACCAAAGATCGAATCTACCATCCCACTTACCTCAACTTATAGACATCCCGTTTCCGCAAAATTCGATTCGCCACCCACATCAGTATCAAAATCTGAATTCCAAAAAAAGATACCGTATACAGAATTTGTGAAACTTCTATCGAATTTGCTGTTAAATCTACTATATTTACAGGGGATATCCGCTCCAACTGCGGTATGTAAAGTAAATTAATCAACAGAAAACGCAACGACAAAAAACAAGCCACAATGCAAGAACCATATCCACGTCCTGTCAGCAGATTTGCAGCAATTCCCCATGCTCCAAAATATGTAAATAAGAGCACTGCATATAAAAATGCAACTCCAAACACCACAAACGGACCTGCCTGTGTCAAAGGCAGCATCGAAGTACCAATTCCGATTCCGATCACACTCGTATTCGTATTCATTCTAGCAGCCATCCGTATACAGGAACTCCATTCATTCCCCCAGGAAATATGTCCTGCCATTAACAGCAAAATACTGATTTCTAAAGCAGCAAGCCAGATTACGATCAGCAAAACCATCACCAGACTCTGCGCTATGAGCCATTTTTTCTTATCCGTCCGAATCAGAACAACATCAATTCCTTCCTGCACAAAAGGAGCATCTCCCACCATGATCAAAAAGGAAAACGTCAACAACCATTGAGCAAATCGATCCGATATCAAAAATCCAAATAACTCTACCGCCTGTATCTGCATCTGCTTTTCCGCCAAAAATCCCGTTAAGCCCGGAAAAGAAATCATGACAATGCAAACATTCAGCAACAGTGCCAACGTAAACCGCGGATTTGCAATCCTTCGATGAAGCCCGATCGATACCATTTTTCGAATTTCAGCCATAATTCATCCTCCTGCGAAGCCTATAGAAGGTAAGTATGGTACAGATCAGCAAGACCACTGCAATGTACGTTAAAACAAATAATAGACCGCTGTCAAAATCACCTGTTCCACCCGCTAATTTGATGCTGGTAGGATTCAATCTCCAGAGCCAATCCGGTCCAGGAATACTTTGTAAAATATAGGAAAATCCTGTCCTAAAAATAAAGGGGGCTGCTGCTGCAATATATTGATTTTTCGAAAATGCCAGCACCGTATAAGAAATAACCGGCCAGATTATTCCATTGCATGCAAATTCAAATCCCTCTCGCAAATACAATACCCACAATGGACTATTCGCAAAACAGCTGCCTGCAAAATCATGCAGTCTATTTGCGAAAATCTCACTATAAACAATATCTTTTGCCAAATCCTGATACTGTGGCAAGATCATCGCAATTCCGTCTAAAGAAACACAAAACACAAAAAAAATAACAAAAGTACTCAGGGTAATAACAGCTCCTGAAATTCCAGAAGCGGCTACTCCACTCAAAATATAACGTTTTGGATTACTTCTATAGACTAAATAAAGATCCGAATTTTTTGCCACAATTTCATATTGTACAAAACAAACTGGCAGGGCTGTCATAATCGGAACAAAATAATATACAATTCCGACTGCTGTCATATATTGAAACAAATATAATGGCCCCCAGAATATCGTAAAATTTCCCAACGGAAGGCAACTGATCAGTAATGCAGCAACTAAAACCAAAGAAGATACCACTGTTATCGGAGAAAAAACCAATCTCCTCAAATACACGCGGAGCATACTTGTCTCCTTTCCATTTCTTTTGTTAAAAAGTTTTATCAAACGATTACAATACGTTAATTCCAAATCAATCTCAAAAATATGTGATTTTTCAATTAGAATCGTTCCTTATGTAAAATAGATAATCTCACCCGTCACAGCATCAATCAACACTTCTCGATATTCTACAACCAGCTCACCATATTCATTTTTTTCATATCCTTTTCCAGTCAGCAAATAAGACGGAATAACTTCCGTTCCATCAATCGACGGACGATAGACTATCTCAATATTTTCCAAAGCCAATACATATGGAAGTTTCATTGCCATCCATTGTACTTCACATAATGTTTTAATTTCTTCTATACCAACCAACTGTTCCTGAGTAATTGTGCTCACTTCTGAGAGAAGTTTTCGGGGCTTCATAATCGTTATCGAATCCGGCAGTGTTATTGCGTAATAAGAACTCGAAATCACGTCCATTCCATTCGTATATCCATCATACATAAGCGAAGTACCCTCAATCTGAAAATAATAACAGACTTGATACGCCAAATCAGTTCTCGCTTCTCCTTTTACGCAATCCATTCCGGTTTCTTGAATCAAAAACTTCCGAATTTCTTCCTTTATTTCCGGTTTCAGAAAACCATCTATTGATATATATTCATCTGCAACCTGAACCATCAGCTGCTCCTCTTGAAACAGCATCTCAATGCATAGCACACCCATGTCGTTCTCACTGCTTTGTATCACACCATCCGAAAACAATGTAGTGCTCATTTTCTCCCAAAGTTCCTTTGTTGAAAGAGATGAGACCTTCCAAACCGATGTATCACGAAAGCACTCTTCTGCTATATTCCAGATTAATTCATACGACTCCTGGTCAAGCAGTGCTTTCGCCTTCTCTTTCACCTCTTCTTCTCCTAATTGTACAAAAGATTCCTGCTCAAAATCAGCCGTACTCTTTTTTTCACTTGCAGGAGCAGAACAGCCTGCCAAACACATCACAGCCATAACAGCTGACATGATTCTTTTGTATCCCTTCATTGGCATTCCCCCAGAAAAACAATTCCTTAAAACCTTCCAGCACAGTTTTTAAGGAATTATTCTTTTTAAATAATATAGATTTTACCTTAGTTACTCGTATAAAAATTCATGTAGAAAATATTTGTATACATGATCCCGAGAAATATTCCTACCTGAAATTTTTATTAACTACATAATTCTTAAATTAAGAATTTTATCAGCAATTTTTATAATTTTATAGCAACATTTCTTATATATTTTGTCAATATAATACATCATTTTATTTGGTATTCTTTTTTAACTTTCGTTTCCCTATATCCTCTAAAAAAGAACATCTGTAAACCAACCTTTTCCTAATACATTATTTCCGCAAAAAGCAAATATATAAATTAAAAACAAAGTAGAACTTCGTTGCTTTTGTCAAGTTCAACAATCGTATCTAAAAAAACAATGATGCTTTGGCATCTCAGCTCACCTTGTCCGTTTTTTACGTGAATAATTCAGGCTATTTTGTATCACAACAAATAAATCCTAATTTCCAATTTTTTCCAATTACATTACATTCTAATGCATTTCTTTTGTTCTTCATTTGTGTTATATTAAAGACATACGAAAGAGGAATAGGTAACCACTATGGCATTTAAAGATAATATCAAAAAAGGTATGAATGAGCTGCTGATACTTGCTTTGTTAAATCAAGAAGATATGTATGGGTATCAGATTGCTCAAACACTTGCACAAAAGAGCAATCAAATCTACACCGTTTCTGAGGGCTCTCTTTATCCGATTCTGTATCGTCTTTCACAGGCCGGATATATTTCAGAACGTGTTGTATTGGTCAAACGAAGATCTCGAGTATATTATCATTTAGAAGAATCTGGTCAGATATATTTCGAGCAGTGCAGAAAAGAATATTGTATGCTAACTTCCAGCATCGCAGATCTTTTAAAGGAAGATATTTAAACGATGAGAAACACGCGTTGCGAGTTTCTCAAGTTATCGCGGCGCTCCTCAAATGCTTGTGCAAGCACAGCATTTTCATTGCTGCTCGCGTAAATGAAAATAGGGAGTCTCTGCGAATAAGTGACGATTACTTATCACAGGACTCCCTATCTGCATTTTATACAATTGTCTATGCTTTCAAGACCTATCCGATCATTCTTAGCATTTTTCCGGTTCCGGATATTCCTCTCCGAACGTTTCTACTGTAACCGTTTTGATCACCTGGGGTTCCAGAGGCTTATCGGACCAGTCTGTTGCAGTTCTTGCAATTTCATCCACAACTTCCAGTCCTTCTGTTAATTTACCAAAACCTGCGTATGCACCATCAAGATGCGGTGCAGGTGCATGCATGATAAAGAACTGAGAACCTGCACTGTTGGGCATCATGGTTCTTGCCATAGAAAGAACACCGGGTGTATGTTTCAGCTGATTTACAAAACCATTCTGAGAAAATTCTCCTTTAATGCTGTAACCAGGACCGCCCATACCAGTTCCATCGGGGCATCCTCCCTGAATCATAAAACCGGGAATTACACGATGGAAGGTTAATCCATTATAGTAGCCTTTTTTCACCAGGCTGATAAAATTATTGACTGTATTCGGAGCGATTTCCGGATACAATTCTGCTTTCATTACACTTCCATTTTCCATCTCAAATGTAACAACAGGATTCTGTGCCATATTCAAACTCTGCTGAAGATCTCTGCTTGCCAGATTGAAACGATACTAAAATGATATCGTACTGTTATCTTGACAATTGTCAGCTTCAGCTTTTCCTTTCTTATAATTTCTTCTTATTTTAACAGATATAGACTTTAAAGTCCATATCTGTTATGATGGTTGTGGCATTGTAACCACATTTCTCTTATCCAATCCAACTGAAAATACTCTTGCTTTTGCAAAAAGTATTAAACAGCGGGATTAAAATAGATTTACACTTGTAACTCCAAAGTCTGAAAATGATGTACGATTACAAGCTACACTTGACAATCAGAACTCCACGGGCTTGCCCGTAGGAGCAGTCAGAACAAATACTTTAGGCTCTGTCATCTATCATTCACAGGCTATAATTGATACTTTAAACGCATAATCGATCCAATAGAATCGATCAATTATTCGCTGGCATCTATACTAGAAAAGGAAGTTTTATATGGAAATTGAACGCAAATATCGAATATCCTCTCCACCTATGGAATTGTCTCACTACCATTTTCAAAAAATCGAACAAGCTTATTTATGTACACAGCCCGTTGTGCGGGTACGGCAACAGGATGATACGTATTATTTAACCTATAAAGGCCGTGGTATGATGGCACGGGAAGAATATAATCTTCCGCTAACCAAAGAGGCGTATCAGCATCTTCTGGAAAAAGCCGATGGCAATATCATTACCAAAACACGTTATTTAATTCCATTAGAACAGGGCTTAACCTGTGAATTAGATGTATTTGAAGGCTTTTTTGCGGGACTGGTTCTTGCCGAGGTTGAATTCCCGGATGAACAGAGCGCGTTGAATTTTACACCGCCGGACTGGTTCATCCAGGAAGTCACAACCGATCCTAGATTTCATAACAGCTATATGAGCCGTCTGGAACAGCTTTCCTGCTACCATGATATCTTATGATGCGTTACTCATATTTTAAATAATCCAGGGGATCTGCTGGTTCACCGTTTGCAGTCAGCGACAGATATAAATTGTCGCCTTCCAAACTATAGGAAGTGGTCGGTTCTGCGACATAAGCCAGAAGTTCCCCTTCATTTACGAGTTCATCTTCTTTGACCTGGATATCTTTTAACTGTCCCATCTGAACCTGATATCCATCTCCAAGGTCTAATACCATATAATTCCCAATCTGCTCATCACTGCCGATTGAAACCACAACTCCTTCTGCGGGTGCGCAAACCGGAGTTCCTTCCTCTGCCTGGATTACCATTGCCTGATTGCATTGATACAGATTTAAAGTCGGAAAATAAATGGTTTCATCCATGTTAAATTCCAGCAAAACCTCGCCCTCTACAGGCCAGCGTAAGGTACTGTTGCTTAAAAAATCCAGATTCTTTGCCTGAATAACAGCAGACACCGGTGCTGCTTCTTCCAGTGTATCTGCAGTTGTTTCATCCTTTTTCGCAGTTTTTTGACTGGACTTCTCATCTTCCCCTGTATTCTGCTTTGCTTTGCCGTCTTTTTCTGTATTCTGACCATTTTTTTCATCTTGCTCTGCATTCTGAGCAATTTGGTTATCTTTCTCTGTATTCTGAGCGTTTTGCTTATCTTTCTCTGTATTCTGAGCGTTTTCCGTTTGATGATCTTCTGCGGTTTTTAAATCTGCGGCATTTGAATCTGCTTTTCCTGCTTCCTTTGCCGTTTGCTTTTCCAGCTCTTTTGTATCGACTTTTGCGAAAATCGCTTCTGCATTATCATCAGAAGCGGAATCTGCAGTTTTCTGCTGATTTCCAGCTACATTGTCGGCTGCATTTCCCTGTTTTTTACCGGATGCGGCTTGTTTTTGTATCTCTTTAGACTGCGTACTTTGATAAAGCGTACCCGCTACGGCACCTGCTGCCAGACAAAAAAGCAAGGTCCATACCATACTTCTGGATTTTAAACATTTTTTCCAATTGCGTTTCACTATCATTCACCTCTGTTTTTAAGTCTATCTAACATTTCCTATTCTTTCCCAAAAACAAAGGAATTATTCACCATTCTGGATTTTTTTCTCAAGGCAGCATTTTTCCACTTTCCCTGATTTCCCTCTGGGAAGTTTCTTCTCCTTTTTCTATTTTCTCCTCTTAGCAGTTTTTTCCACTTTCCCTGTTTTCCCTCTGGGAAGTTTCTTCTCCTTTTTCTATTTTCTCCTCTTAGCAGCATTTTTCCACTTTCCCTGTTTTCCCTCTAAGGAGCTTCTTTTCCACTTTCTATTTTCTCTCTAGGGGTAGTTTCTTTGCAGTTCACAGACAGGAAAATAATAGGTTAAAATCTCCTCGTAATTTTCCCCCTGCTTTGCCATCGCATCTGCCCCTGCCAAAGACATCCCATAGCCGCTTCCAGTGCCAAATACCAGAATTTTCAGACAATCGTTATCCTGATCTGCTAAATAGAAGCAGGCTGAAGAAAGATGGAGCAGATTGGCAGCTTCTTCGCCTGTCATTTCTTGTGTTCCGATTGAACATGTGCGGATATATCCTGCTGCATCCCGCTCTGTTATTGAAAACCAGCTACTTAATTTCCGTTCTTCTTCCAAAAGAATTTCTTCGGTTCCTGCAATTTCCCAGATCAATTCCGCGATTTCTCTGCGGGCATAAGTTTTCAGCGTGACGGATTCTGTTAAAAAACGGTCTTTTCCTTCCATTGCCTTTAATTCCGGGCAAAATAATGCCGTTCCATCCCATTTTCCAGTTTCATTCCCTGCATAAGATCGAATTGTTCCCGCCGAAATCATATGCCACATCACATCTGCCGGCTGTCCAGACCAGATCAGATATTGCCCTGCAGTTTTTTGAACAGCCTCTTTCATACGCTGGTACCCAACTGACCAGTGTTTTGTTTCTCCAGTCTCCTCTAAACGTACGATCATATCTGCTAAAGTTTGCCACCTTACTTCTAATTCTTCTGCGGAAACAGGGGTCGAATCGGTATGGTTCTGCAAATGCGCATATAATTTACTTCGTGCCGCGACTGCTAATGCCTTTAGCGTTTCCATATTCATATCAGCAGAATAATCCACAGAAATCATGGAAATCAGAAATTTTTCCACGCTGTATGGACGGGAATCCACCAGGATCTGTGTCGATTTTCCTACCGATTCCTTCGATTGCCCTTCGTTCCACTCCAATCCACGACTGTTTCCCGTATGAAACCAGAAAAGGATACAAGGTACCGTCATCAAGATCCAGATTAAAAAAACAGCCTTTCCCACATATGCTAAGAATGCTTTCATACTATTAACATATGCGGTAAGGCTGTATTCATGAATCACCTATATTCCCAAAAGGCGTTTTCGCTCAATCATTTCATCGACTCGTGTAAGATACTGCTCGATATCTTTTACATTGGAAGCTCTTTCAATCACACCATCCATCTGCACCCGCTTGGTTACTGCACCAGCACCTAACGCGACGATTGATTGTTTTTCTTCCATAATTAATATGTTATAAATTCCTTCTTTTCCAGGTCTTGCATAACCAACATTTTCCAGATTTCCAGACATATTTTTCTGGCGATACAGATAATACGGCTCCATTCCCATGCGCGCCGCACTTTTGGCGGTCTGTTCCATCATTTCTGTTGTATTCTGCTCTAAATACAGATGACCATACTGTGCTTTTTCCATATTCAGGCGAGAAGCTCTTTTGATTGCCAGGGTATGCACCGTCAGATTATCCGGATCCAGCGCCTCGATTTCCTCCATCGTGCGTGCAACGTCTTCTGTGCGCTCCTGTGGAAGCCCAATGATCAAATCCATGTTGATGTTATCAAATCCGGCATCTCGTGCCATGCCAAATGCCACTTTTACATCCTCTACTGTATGACGGCGGCCGATAATATCCAGTGTTTCCTGCTTCATCGTCTGCGGATTAATGGAAATCCGATCAACGGGATAGCGACGCAGTACTTCCAATTTCTCCGGTGTAATGCTATCCGGTCTGCCGCCTTCAACTGTCCATTCTTTCAAATACGACAAGTCAAATCCTTCGGTGATTTTTTTCAGAAGGCGATCCAAATAAACCGGCGGCAGCGTAGTCGGTGTTCCTCCGCCGAAATAAATCGTATTCAACTTTCTTCCAGCAAAATGTTCTTTGGCAAAATCAATCTCTTTCTCCAAAGCGGTGATATATTCGCCCATCCGCTTCTCCCAACGACTGTACGGATAGGAAGTGAAGGAACAGTATAAACAGGTAGTCGGGCAAAACGGAATTCCAATGTACAAGCTGTATCCATCTTCATAATCCAGCTGATCTAATAAAGCCCGCTCCTTATGTGCAATCTGAATACTCAACTTGCATTTTTCATCCCCGATCAAATATTCCGTTTGCAGCTTTTGCGCGATTTCCGTATCGGAATACCCCTGTTCCAGCATCGCCATCGGAAGCTTGATCGGGCGAATTCCTGTCAACGTTCCCCAAGGATGTGTCTTTCCTTCTGTCATTTTGGAAAAGATACCATAGGTCATCCTTTTTAACGGATTTTTCTCCATTCCTGCCGCACTATTTGCAAAAGACGCACTGCAGTATACGGTCTTGTGAAACGCATCCACTGCATAAATCGAGGTAAAAGAATCACCGTAATACACTGCGAAAATACTTTCTTCCCCCAGCTCTGCAATTGCAGCCTTTCCAACAGATAAAGCAGAATCGGCACTCAACCCTTCCGTTTCGAAAAGAAAATCCAAATCTGCAACAATGCGCTCCGAAGCCTGTTCTTGATCTTCAACCGGAATCTGCATTGCATACGCTCTCGCTGCAAGAAGCAGCTTGCAATCCAGCTGTTTTTTCAGCAGTTCTTCTGGCTGCTCCGGCTGTCCTTCTAGCTGTTCCGGTTTCTGATCCGGCTGTTTTTCCAGCTGCTCCGGTTTCTGATTCGGCAGTTCTTCCAGCTGCTCCAGCTTCTGACTCAGCTGTCCTTCTGGATGCTCCGGTTTCTGATCCTGCGGTTCTTCCAACGTAACCAGGTGGGATTCCACGGAAATTCCCGGAAAAAATGCAGTAATCAGTCCCCGGATATCGTATTCATAACGAACTTGATTCAACAATAATCTCATCTTAGAATTTCAAGCCTCCTGACATCGGATTGTGGCGACGTTCCCATTCAATACTGGTTGCCGCATTATGTCCCGGATAAACAGCGGTCTCCGGCGGCAGAACCAGCACTTTTTTCTGAATCGACAGCATCAATGCCTGGATATTGCCGGTTTCCAGATCAGTCCGTCCATAGGAACCACGGAATAAGGTATCTCCGGCAAATAATTGTCCTTCTTCCTTCAGATAATAACAGACACCGCCAACCGTATGACCCGGTGTTGTGATCACGGTAATCGGAAATCCTGCTATTTCAATCACTTCTCCATCTTTTACATAATGATCTGCATCAAATTCAACTGCCTGACCGCCCCATGCCAGTGAAAGATTCGCCGATGCATCCAGTAAAACCGGACGTTCTGCTTCTCCTGCATAAACTGGTACTCCAAACATTTTTTTCAGGTTCGGAACAGCCATCATATGATCGAAATGACCATGTGTCAGCAAAATTGCTTTCAATGTCAGCCCATTCTGACGCAGCTTCATGGCAATTACTTCTGCCCGATCTGCCGGATCTACTACAAATGCTTCTCTTGTATCGTCATTCCAGACCAGATAGCAGTTTGTCTGAACCATTCCCAACTGCATCGTGCACATTCTAAAATCACTCATAACGTTCTCCCTGTATTTCTTATCCTTTTTTAATGTTTCCTGTATTTTTCACGGTAACGTTTCCTGTACTTTTCACGATAACGTTTCCTGTACTTTTCACAGTAGCACTTCCTATACTTTTCACAGTAGCGTTTCCTGTACTTTTACAGTAGCGTTTCCTGTACTTTTCACAGTACGATTCCTTAACTGCATTTACTGCATTTCTACAACTTTATCCATTATTGCGCTTAATGTCGTAAACGCCGTCCAGCTGCTGGAGTTTTTTCATAATATAATGCAGCGAATCCAGACCATCTACGATAATGCGCACATTCAGCGTAACAACACCTTTGTGGCTGTTGCTAGTCCGGAAATCTTCTATGTTATAGTTGTTTTCTGCCAGAGTCTGCGCTACTGCGGCGATCAAACCAGGACGGTCACTTGCATAAATGGCAAATTCTACACCATAAGTTTTCTTCTTTTCTTCACCGTCTGCACGATCTGCCCATTCAACTTCAATGCTGCGGGCTTTTTCTGCTTCGGAGAAGGAAAGGAAATTCTTACAATCGGTTCGATGGACTTTGATTCCACGATTTCGCGTTACGTAACCGATGATCTCATCACCCGGCAGCGGGTTACAGCAATGCGCACAGACACAGACCATATTATTGCCTTTTTCACTTTGTTCTTTCTTACTGCCAAGATAACTTTTGAGTACAAATTCACCAAAACGGACACCGCCTTCTTTGCTGCGGCGTTCTTTTTCCTGACGCGCGTTTTTATCCGCTTCCTGTTTGAATTTTTCCAGTGCTTCTTCATCCGTCAGTTCTGTTTTCTTCTGGATGAGCAATTCGCGCATCTTGTTGACAACCTGACCTTCTTTCAGACCGCCATGACCAACTGCTGCTAAAACAGCCTCCCAGTCCATAAAGCCATATTTCTGCATGACACGCTCTTTTGCTTCCGGCGTGTTGATCTCCTGCATATTAATATTTTTGGCCTTACAATATTTCTCCAGCAGCAGCCGTCCCTGCTCCATATTCTCCGGTCGATTTTGTGCCTTGAACCACTGACGGATCTTTGTTCTTGCCTGCGAACTCTTACACAGCTTCAGCCAGTCTCTGCTGGGACCGGAACTATTTAACGAGGTCTGAATCTGGATTCGATCTCCATTTTGAATCTGGTAGCTGATCGGCTGCACTTTTCCGTTGACAATGGCTCCGACCATACGGTTTCCGACTGCGGTATGGATGCGATATGCAAAATCTACTGTTGTAGAACCTTTCGGCATACTGATGACTTTTCCCTGTGGGGTAAAGCAAAATACACTGTCGGAAAATAAATCCAATTCATTTTTTACTTCATGTACAAATTCGGAATTATTTTCACTGTCTTTTTGCAGTTCCAGCAATTCACGCAGCCAGGTCATCTTGTCGATTTCTGCCTGACCGAGATTTTCACTGCCTTTTCCTTCTTTATATTTCCAATGCGCTGCAATACCATATTCAGCTACTCGATGCATTTCTTCATCGCGGATCTGCACTTCGAACAGTCTTCCATCGGTTCCGATCAAAGTCGTATGAAGGGATTTGTAATTATTGGGCTTCGGCATGGCGATATAATCTTTAAAACGACCCGGAACTGGTGTATACATCTCATGAACGATTCCCAGTGCCGCGTAACATTCTTTCAGATTCTTTACAACAATTCGAATTGCAAAAATATCGTAGATCTGATCCAGCTTTTTATTCTGGGTCTTCATCTTCTTATAAATACTGAACAGATGCTTGACACGTCCATATACCTGCGCATCAATGCCTGTTTCTTCATAAATACGCGATTTTACATCATGCACGATTCCTGCCACAAAGCGTTCTCGCTCCGGTCGATTTTCTTCGATACTTCTGCGCAGCTCGCGATACGCTTCTGGCTCCAGATAACTGAGTGCGATATCATCCAGTTCGATCTTTACTTTCGAAATACCGAGTCTCTGCGCCAAAGGCGAATAGATATCCAACGTCTCACGGGATTTCTCCAGCTGCTTAGAAGGCTTCATAAACTGCAAAGTACGCATATTGTGAAGACGGTCGGCTAATTTGATCAAAATAACACGAATATCCTTGGCCATAGCCAAAAACATCTTACGCAGATTTTCCGCCTGCACTTCTTCCTTATTGGAAGCCGTATAACTTGGCAGATTCGTCAATTTCGTCACACCATTTACCAGATCGGCAATTTCAACGCTGAACATCCTGGCAATGTCTTCATACGTATAATTCGTATCTTCAATTACATCATGAAGCAGACCGGCTGCAATACTTTCCTTATCCAGCTCCAGCTCTGCCAGAATAATTCCCACATGCAGAGGATGAATGATATACGGTTCTCCTGACTTCCGTTTGATTCCCCCATGCGCTTCATTGGCCAGACGATAGGCTTGCTCTACCAGAGAAATATCGTCAGACGGATGGTAACATCTGATCGTATCCACAAGCTTCACATACAAAACATCCGGTTCCTCCGGATCCAGGTTTTCTTTCTTCAGTTTTTCGCGAATTTCTTCTTCTAATGTCATCTTCTCACCTCTACACCATAAATCTCATAAACGGCATGTACCAATTTCTCTTTCTCACTACAAGTTTAACTTTCATTATAATCAGAGATATTAAAAAATGCAATGCCAATATCAGAAAAAACCAAAAATATCAGAAAAAGGCAGAAAAACTCGGCAGTTCTCCCGCCGAGTTTCCCTTTTTCATGTATCTTTCATTCATTTAGTCTGTAGGTAATAAGCATCTGCTTTTCTTTAAATCTCCTATTTACCGTATAAAAATCTTATCTTACGATCTGTGAGCATCTATCTTGTGATTCCGTTCTCGCATTTATGGCATGAGCATCTATCTTGTGATCCGTCTCACGTATCCCAGTATGAGAATCCTAGGATTCTACATTGTTATCACATGATATCTGAAGTAAAACTTGAAAGAATCAACAAAAGCTCTCATCTGATGAAAAGCATCTAAAATCCACAAGCCATACTTATGGACGGCTTCTGCGAACCAGATAACGGAAGATCTGATACTGTTCTTCGGAAATATCCTTCTTCATAGCCAGTGCTTCGTCGATATCAAAATCAACATAGTCGCCATTCTTGTATGCGATGACACGTTTTGTCTTTCCTTCTGCTAATAACATCGTTGCTTTCGCGCCCATGATGGATGCATAAACACGGTCACGACAGGAAGGAGAGCCACCACGCTGCATATGACCTAAAATCGTTGCACGTGTCTCGATACCAGTAGCCTGTTCGATACGCTTCGCCAGACTGGTAGAATGTCCGATACCTTCTGCATTGATAATAATATGATGGGTTTTGCCGCTTCTATGCTGTTCGATCAGACGATCAATAATTGCCTGTTCATTGTAATCATAACGCTCCGGCAGCAGAACATCTTCTGCACCAGAAGCAATTGCAGACCATAAAGCAATATAACCTGCACTTCTGCCCATTACTTCAATAATGGAACATCTTTCATGAGAAGTAGACGTATCACGAACTTTATCGATTGCTTCCAACGCAGTATTAACCGCTGTATCAAATCCAATCGTATATTCGGTACAGGAAATATCCAGATCGATCGTGCCAGGAATTCCCACTGCATTAATACCCAGATTTGCTAATTTCTGTGCACCGCGGAACGAACCGTCACCGCCAATTACCACCAGACCTTCAATACCATGTTTACGACAGATATCTGCTGCTTTCTGCTGTCCTTCTTCTGTCATAAACTCCATGCAGCGCGCTGTATAAAGAATGGTACCGCCTCTATGGATAATATCTGAAACGCTCATACTGTCCATATCTACGATTTCTTCATTCAGAAGACCTGCATAACCTCTCTTGATGCCTTTTACCTTAATCCCCAGTCGACTTGCAGTTCTTACCACAGCTCTGATGGCTGCATTCATACCCGGCGCATCACCACCACTTGTTAAAACCCCGATAGTCTGTACTTTTGACATATTCGTTCCTCCAGTTTTCCATATTCCAAATCTAAAACTACATCCGTTGTTTCATGATCCTTGTTACAATCCTTTGCAATTCATCTTGCCATTTTATCTATTTTTATCGAAATGACAATTTCCTTGCCAGTCTTTGTTAAAACATGATTATTCTAATTGATTTATCTCTATTTTTCAATAGGCATATCCATGACTTTCACGTTATCCGACATAAAAATATTGTTTAATTTTTTCATAGATTCTGTGCAAATCGTCATTCTCCACTGAATCGGAAGGTCTTTTTTGGCTTTTTCTACAGCAAGATAAATACTAACCATGCTGTTTCCCGGAAATTCGTCTATCACATCATACAACATTTTCTCATGCTGATACCAAAAATCTCTGTTTTGACAACGAATCCAAACACGTTTTGGAAGATTTTCGAGCAAGATCACATCCTCGCAAATCAGTTTTGCTGCTGCATTTTCCGAAGCATTTACCCGTCCTCGAATAAAGACCTTCGCATCCTCCTGCAAAACCGCTTCATTTTTCTCAAAATCCCGCGGAAATACTACGATTTCAATACTTCCGGTCAGATCTTCGAGTGTCAAAAATGCCATTCGTTTATTATCCTTTGTAATTTTGATGGTCTTTCCGGTAAGAATTCCGCCAACCAGCGCCGAGGCATTGTCCCGTACAACGGTCACACCCGTTTCCTCATCCGGCATAAAATCAGCCGAAGGATTCGTGATCTGTTTCTGCCAGGTCTCCTGCCAGGATTCCATCGGATGTCCGGAAATATAAAGTCCCATACTTTCCTTCTCATAAGCCAGGTAGAGTTCTCGCTCATATTCTCCTACATCTGGAAAATCTTCTTCCACAACTACCTGATCGTCTTCCTCCGAAAGCCAGTCAAATAAGGACATCTGCCCCGCTATACTGTATTTCTGATCCCGGTTTTTTTGCTCCAGAAGCTGCGGATATAAAAACATTTTCTGCTTGCGAGTACCCGGCAGCGTATCCATTGCTCCGCTTTTGATCAGATTTTCCAACGTCCGCTTATTGATCTCACGGCTGCCCAAACGCTCAATAAAATCCTTTAAAGAACGGTAAATGCCATTTTTTTCGCGTTCTTCGACCATCGTCACCACAACATTACGCCCAATGCTGCGGATTGCAGATAACCCAAATCGAATGTGACGGTCCGATGCGGTAAATCCCCAGTCTCCTTCATTAATATCCGGCGGAAGGATTTCAATTCCCATTTGCCGGCAGGTTAATACATATCCACAAACCTTTGCATTATTGTCAATTACCGAATTCAAAAGCGCCGCCATAAATTCCGTAGGATAGTAATATTTTAACCAGGCAGTCTGATATGATACCACCGCATACGCTGCCGCATGCGATTTATTAAATGCATATTTCGCAAAATCCATCATTTCATTATAAATGGTTTCCGCTGTCTGCTCGGAAATGCCATTTGCAATACAGCCGCAGACACCTTCTTCTGGATTTCCGTAAATAAAATTCTGTCGTTCTTTTTCCATAACGGCAGTTTTTTTCTTAGACATTGCACGACGCACAAGGTCACTTCTGCCAAGGGAATAACCGCCCAGATCCCGAACGATCTGCATAACTTGCTCTTGATAGACAATACATCCGTATGTGGGCTCCAAAATCGGAATCAGCGCATCACAGTCATACGTGATCGCATCGGGATGATTCTTCCCTTTTAAATATTTGGGAATAAAATCCATCGGTCCAGGACGATACAGGGAAATTCCAGCGATGATATCCTCCAGATTCTGCGGTTTTAACTCCTTCATGAAGCTTTTCATCCCGGCACTTTCCAACTGGAAAATACCTTCTGTTTTTCCGGTTCCAATATAATCAAATACCGCGCGATCGTCATAGTCTATCGATTCTAATGATAATTCCTTACCATTTCGTCTTGCCAGATCAATCGCATTCTGAATAACAGTTAAGGTTCGAAGACCTAAAAAATCCATTTTCAGAAGTCCCAGTTCCTCTAATGTTGTCATGATATACTGCGTCGTAACCGCACCGTCACTGCCACGTGATAATGGAACATATTCCACGATCGGCTGCTGACTGATCACCACTCCGGCTGCATGCATCGATGTATGACGCGGCAATCCTTCCAAACGTTTCGACATATCGATCAGATTTCGAACCGTTTCGTTTGTTTCATACTGCCGACGCAGTTCCGGATTCATAGTCAGCGCCTTATCAATCGTAATATTTAGCTCCTGCGGAATCATTTTCGCGATACTATCGCATAACGCATACGGCAGATCCAAAACCCGCCCCACATCACGGATGACACCACGAGCCGCCATCGTACCAAATGTTACAATCTGCGCAACACATTCTTTGCCATATTTTTCCACTACATAATCGATTACTTCCTGCCGCCGTTCAAAACAGAAATCCACATCAATATCGGGCATTGAAACACGCTCCGGATTCAAAAAACGCTCGAATAGAAGCTGATAGCGCACAGGATCAATATCCGTAATTTCCAAACAATAGGAAACAATACTTCCCGCTGCCGAACCACGCCCCGGTCCTACCATAATGCCCCGGCTTTTCGCATAATGAATAAAATCCCATACGATCAGAAAATAATCCACATATCCCATCGAATGAATCGTATCCAGCTCATACTGCAGCCGCTCTTTTAATGCCTGCGGCTGATCCGGATAACGTTTTTGAAATCCTTCCCCGCATAAATATTGCAGATATTCCCATGCCGTATAGCCCTCTGGTACATCGAAATGCGGAAGCTTCTGCACACCAAATTCAATCTCCACATTGCAGCGCTCTGCAATTTTATGGGTATTTTCCAGTGCCTGCGGTGCATAAGGAAATAACTCTGCCATCTGCGCTTCGGATTTCAAATAATACTGACCGCCCTCATAGCGCATCCGATTTGCATCCGATACCTTTTTTCCAGTCTGGATACAAAGTAAAATATCATGCGCAGCCGCATCTTCTTCTAAAATATAATGTGTATCATTGGTGCAGACCAACTCAATTCCAGTCTCATTGTGAAGACGCAATAACTGTTGATTGACCAATTTCTGTTCTTCAATTCCATGATCTTGAAGTTCCAGAAAGAAATTTCCCTTTCCGAAAATGCGCTCATAACGAAGGGCTGCTTCTTTGGCATCTTCATAACGATAACCGCTCAAATACCGCGCCACCTCACCTGCCAGACAAGCACTTAACGCAATAATTCCCTCATGGTACTTCTCCAACGTTTCATAATCTACACGAGGTTTATAATAATACCCCTCTGTAAAACCCACCGAAACAATTTTCATCAGATTATGATAGCCGATATCATTTTCCGCCAACAAAACCAAATGAAAATATTTAAAATCATCTTGTCCCTTTTCCCGGTCAAATCGGGAACCTGGACTTACATAAATCTCACATCCAATAATCGGCTTGATTCCCGCATCCTGACATGCCCTGTAGAAATCAATCACGCCATACATGACACCATGATCTGTGATCGCCAGACTATCAAATCCCAGCGTTTTCGCCTGCTGTGCGATTTCTTTAATCTTAGAAGACCCATCCAGCAAGCTAAACTCTGTATGCACATGCAAATGTGTAAACGACATGGTTTCCCCTTTCTATTATAATCCCTGCTATTTATCTGCTGCAGCAGTTTTTTTCGTATCTTATTTTATCGTATTCTGTTCGGTTTGCCTATCATTTCTTTTTGTCTATCTATTCTATTTGCCTGTCTTTTCTGTTTGCACTATCTGTTCTGTTTGTCTATCTTTTCTATTTGCACTATCTGTTCTGTTTCCCCGATCTTTTCTATTTGCCGATCTATTCTTTTGGATATCGGCTTTTTTAGAGAGAATTTTTCATTCAGAAAAAGGCGATACCCGGTTTTCCAACCAGATATCGCCAATTTATTATCACACACTATACGACAGCCACTCTCTAACAATCATCGTCTCACACTGTCCTATTAGGCACTGCCATCTGCTGCCCTCTTTTGTATCACCCAATATTTATGTTGTTACATCCTGTGTGAATTTCCTGCTGTTTTTACTTACACAGAAATGCTGTCATTCCTTCCATTGCTTCTGCTTCGTCAGCACCTTTGATGGAAATATCCATCTGAGAGCCTTCTGCAAAGCTTAAGGTCATCACACCCATAATGCTTTTTGCATTTACTGTTTTCGTACCTGTCTGCACTAAAATTTCGCTCTGGAAACGATTTGCCAGCTGTACAAATAATGCTACCGGGCTCTGTTCATTTTCTAATTTACTGCTGATGGTAATAGACTTTGTTATCATATCTTACTCCTCCATATCTACGTTTTAATGATGCAAGGGATTGTAGACGTGTAAAGCACGAAACGATCCGTAGGCATCCTTGTTGGGGCTTTTAACCCTAACCTCATTTTAGTATCATATTATCTGTTTTCACTTTTTGTTTCCACAGTTTCTGCATTTTTACTATTTCTATTTTAATCTTCTATATTTTAATTTTTGTATTTTGCAGCTTCAATTTCCGCAATTTCGCGTTCCACGGTCTCTGATTTTATGCATTTACTTCCGTGTTTGCTTCCGTATTTTCTGCGCTTATGTTTTCCTCTACTGATTCCTGTACGGTTTCACAACGCAGTTCCTCTGCCAGTTTCTTTAATTTATGAAACCGGTGATTCATCCCTGATTTTCCAACGGGCGGATTCATCATCGCTCCCAGTTCTCTCAAGGCGGTATCCGGATATTGCAGCCGCATGACCGCGGTTTCATACAGTTCCGGTGAAAGAGAATGCAGTCCTGCTGTATCTCGTATCAACTCAATATCACGAATCTGTTCCATTGCCGCCGCTACTGTTTTTGTAATATTTGCAGCTTCACAATTGACCTTGCGATTTACATTGCCGCGAATCTCTCTCTTGATTCGTATATTTTCATATTCCAGAAGGGATAAGGTTGCCTGCATGATATTCAGCATATCCGCTACCTGTCTTCCTTCCTTAATATAAACAATATAATTGATCTTTCGCTGAATGATTTTCGGTTCCAGCGAAAAAAAACTCATAAAAGAAGCGAGCTGCCTGGCCTGCTTCAAACCACTGCATACAAATTCCAGATGATAATGTTTCTCTGGCGTGCTCATCGTACCGCAGCATAAAAATGCACCTGCAAGAAATGCCCGTTTACAGCAGCTGCTCATAACCAAGGTCTCATTAACCGCCAAATCCTGCTCATATAGCTTTCCTTGCTGATGTTCTAATTTCAAAGCCTGAAGAATCCGTGTAACTTCCTGCTGCTGCTCCAACCGCAGCAGATACTTTCTATGATTTCCCGTATGCCGGACACGAACACAAATCTGCATTCTGCAGCCAAATGCCTCTTTGATCAGATAGAAAAAACGTTCTGCTGCTAAGTACTGATCTGTCTCCAGACATAGACAGACCCTGGAATCTTCTTGCTCCAGCCAGCCACACTTCAAAAATACTGCGGCCGCTTCTGCCAAAAGGCAGTGTCTGGCACCGGAAGTTCTCCGGCAGATTTCCTTTTTTACTTCATTGGCAAATGACATATTTACTCGCCTGTTCTCCCCTATACGGGGTTGTAATCTTCGCTAATTGTCCGATTTTTCAAAAGAAGCCGCGCTTTTTCAATTCCAACGAAACGCTTTCTAAA
This sequence comes from uncultured Lachnospiraceae bacterium, assembly GCA_964613155.1. GTDB lineage: Bacteria > Bacillota > Clostridia > Lachnospirales > Lachnospiraceae > TWA4. Next base: position 45,957 of record CAZTHP010000007.1, read on the forward strand.
CTCTTGAATCGATCCAACCCGCGGTTTACGCTTGTGCGTTCTCCAGATCTCTGCTAAACTTTCCAGTTGCATCCTTTGGCAGTCCGCGGTTTACGCTTGTGCGCTCTCCAGATTTTTGCTAAACTTTCCAGTTGCATCCTTTCTCAGTCCGCGGTTTACGCTGTGCGCTCCTTCCGATTCTAACAAAAATCTCCGATTAATTCCACCTCAAGTTCCATCTTTACCTGGAATTTTTCTTCTACTACTGCTTGAATATGCTGGAATAAAGCATATAAATCCGAAGCAGAGGCATTTTCCCGGTTAATGACAAAGCCACAATGTTTTTCAGAGACCTGCGCTCCGCCGATCCGATATCCGCGCAGCCCACTGTCCTGAATCAATTTTCCAGCAAAATAACCTTCTGGACGTTTAAAGGTCGAACCGGCACTGGGATATTCCAATGGCTGTTTTTCCTTTCGAGTCTGATTCAATTCTTCGATTTTATTTAACAGTTCCTGTGGATTCGCTTTTTCCAATTGCAGCTTACCTGCCAATACAACTTTCTTGCTGTGTTTGAAAATACTCTGGCGATATCCCAGATTCAATTCTGCTGCTGGAGACGTTACGATCTGACCTGTTTCATCCAGCCAGGTCACTTCAGTCAGCACCTGCTTCATCTCGCCGCCATAAGCGCCGGCATTCATCACGACAGCACCACCGAAAGAACCTGGAATTCCAGCTGCCCAGGTCACATCGCCAAATCCTTGCTTGGAAAGTGCACGAACCACACCGCCTAAAGCTGCACCAGATTTTACAACGGCGGTTCCCGTTGCTTCATCCAGTTCATATCCCCCAAAGGCAGAGCCTAAATGGATCATCACACCCTGATATCCACGATCGCTGACGAGCAGGTTACTGCCATTTCCTAATATATAATAAGGAATCTTTTCCTCCTGACATAACGCGATCACATCCTGAATCTGGCTGATCTGCGTAGGTGATACAAAATAATCACTGCATCCGCCAGTTCGAAATGTGGTGTGTTTTGCCATTGGTTCTTCTGAAAGAACCTGCATCTGTCCATCTGCGATTGCTTCCAGTTTTTTCAAAAATCCCTGATCCACTGCCATCAGATAATATCCTCCGCATTCTCTTTTTCCCGCATGCGCGCTGTTACACGCTCATACAATGTCTGAGCTGCATTATAGCCCATCATCTTCTGTCTGTGATTGATCGCTGCGGACTCAATGATCGTAGCTAAATTTCGTCCAGGACTGACAGGGATGCGATATCGAGGAACTTTTGCGCCCAAAATCTCATCATAATCGTCATTCAATCCCATACGATCAAACTCCGTATCCGGTTTCCAACGCTCCAGACAAATTTCCATATCAATTGTCTGCGTATCTTTCACACTGCCAACACCATACAGCATCTTCGCATCCACAATACCGATTCCACGCAGTTCTATGAAATATCGAGTAATCTCTGGTGCAGAACCGCACAATTCATCATCGCTGATCTTCTTGATTTCTACCACATCGTCACTTACCAGACGATGCCCCCTTTTGATCAATTCCAAAGCAATCTCACTTTTACCGATTCCGCTTTCTCCTTTAATCAGCACACCCTCTCCATATACATCCACCAGCACCCCATGAATACTAATCGTTGGTGCTAAATGGTAATTCAAAAAACGGATAATATCTGCTGATATCTCTGATGTTGCCTTTTGGGTAACTAACAGCGGAACGCCATGCTTGACTGCAATATCTGCCATTCCTCTGGTGGGAATATATCCTCTACAAAGGACAAGACAAGGGATTTTCTGGCTGAAAAGTCTTTCATAGCACTCAACCCGCTGTTCATGTGTCATCATTGTATGAAGATAATTCTGTTCCACATTGCCGATTATCTGCACTCTGCGTCTTTCAAAATGTTCATAATATCCCGTCAGCTGCAAAGCTGGCCGGTTAATATCAGAAAGCGTGAGAATAATATCATGAGTATTAATGGACTCTGTCATATTCTTCAGTTCCATCTTCTCAATCAAAGTAGAAAGTCTTACACCTTGCATAGTTCTCTCCATTTATTCCTTTAATCATGTTGAAGTCAAACGGTATTTTACCCCAATACATTAGGCATTCTAACATAAATCCGGGTCAGTCACAATAGCCCAATTCCATTTTTCGTTAAAAACAGTAGATTTATGCAGGATATCCAACGTTTTTGCATGGAAGATTGTCAGCCAAAAAGAACCTCCATTCCACATCGAACCTTACAAACAGTCTTGCTGAAAGGAAAAAAAGACGCTCTACTTTTTGAAAATAGAACGCCTTTCCCTAAATTCAGAAACTCAATCAAGCTTTGTCAATTGAACCGAATAATTCCATTTTTTCTTTTACAGTTGCTTTGATCGCTTCTACGCCAGGAGCAAGCAGTTTACGAGGGTCAAAACCTTTACCCTGTAAATCTTTTCCAGCTTCTACATATTCACGAGTAGCCGCCTGGAATGCCAGCTGACACTCTGTATTTACGTTAATCTTTGCAACACCCAGAGAGATTGCTTTTTTGATCATATCAGCAGGAATACCTGTGCCGCCGTGCAGTACTAAAGGCATTTCTGCACCAACTTCCTGTTCGATTGCTGCCAGAGTTTCAAAGCTCAGACCTGCCCAGTTTGCAGGATATTTGCCATGGATATTACCAATACCAGCTGCCAGCATATCGATTCCCAGATCAGCGATCATCTTGCATTCCTTAGGATCTGCACATTCACCAGCGCCGATCACACCGTCTTCTTCACCGCCGATTGAACCAACTTCTGCTTCCAGTGATAAGCCCAGAATGTGGCATGCAGCTACAAGTTCTTTAGTCTTTTCTACATTTTCTTCGATGCTGTAATGAGAACCATCGAACATAATGGATGAAAAACCAGCATTGATGCAAGCTTTTGCACCTTCATAAGAACCATGATCCAGATGCAAAGCTACCGGAACTGTAATGTTCAGGTCCTCGATCATTGCCTCTACCATAGATGCAACGGTTTTGAAACCACACATATATTTACCAGCACCTTCTGATACACCCAGAATAACAGGAGAATTACATTCCTGCGCGGTCTGCAGGATTGCTTTTGTCCATTCAAGGTTATTGATATTAAATTGACCGATCGCATACCGACCAGCTCTTGCTTTTTTGAGCATTTCTGCCGCTGAAACTAACATTCTATCTTACCTCCAGATCATTTTTAGCAGTGAAAGCCTAAAAACGGCTTTTTTGACATTTGCGCATTAAACCAAAACCAGGACTTATCCAGGACTTTGGATAAAGCACAGTACCGAGTGAAACTCGTTCCGGAGTGTATTATAACTTATTTTTTTTCAATTGAAAAGCAATAGAATTTTCATGCTCTTTGCGCAGATTAATGGTCAAAATACAAATTTTTGTGCTTTTATTCCTGGTTTTCGCATTTTCATGCACGGTTTTTGCTATTTTTCTTGTAATAAACTGGAGCTTCTAAAATTATGCTGTAAAAAATCACAAAATTTTGAAAATCTGAAGAGAAATTTCTTTCATAAAAAACTGAAAGGAGTTTCTTCTTTATGATGAGTTTTTTCTTTCTTTCTGTTTCTTCCATAACGAACAAAGACACTAATCATGGCTCACTCTGTACTGCAAACAATGGTCATGATCTGGGACCCATAAATTTATCTCCATTCAAATGAATCATATGCTCCGGCATTTCTGCAATCCAGACCTCTGTTTCCCACGCAAGCTGCTCGGCAAACTTCTTATAGGTTTTAAAATCCTGAAACGCTGTTACAAATATCTTTCCTGCTTTGACATCTTTTGTCATCTCAGTAAGCGCTATAATCTTCTCCAGCATTTCACACCTACCCACACGACTTTTTTGGCTATTATACTATAACATTTTTTATTTTTCAAGCGTTTTACAAACATATGTTCTTTAAAGTATTTATCCCTTCCGTTTTCAATACAGCTTCTTGACCCGGAACCAGTACGTATATAAATCCTGGAATCCCAGGGATTGATACAAATGTTTTGCGTGAACATTTCCTTTTACCACTTGCAGGTAGGCATGTTCTGCATGTTTTTTTTGTGCTTCCGAAAGAATTGCAGAGCAGATCGCGCGTCCAAATCCTTTGCGGCGGCAGCTGACGTCTACGTAAATGGCATAAAGTCCCACATGCCCCCGATCCATGATTCCCAAACCGGATGCGACCATGTGACCGTCGATTTCTATACTAGCAACGATTGTTTCTTTTGGAATCGCTTTAAACATAGAAGGAACGATACGACGCAGGGTGGGATTTGTCGTACCGTTTAAACGAAAGAGGGAGTGAAGCCATTCATCGGTGATGCGGTCACGAAGCTGCACGATAATATCTTCTTGATAAACCAAAAACGACGGCAGTCCGGAGTTTCTTCCATAATATTCATACTCTGCGGCAATCGGTTCGTAGGGTTGAAAAGTCGAAAAATCCATCGTCATATTTTCGGTGGTATGCTGGATTTCGTAACCGCGCTGTTCCAGCAGCGTATCAAATTCCGGATCGATCAGGGGACTGATTTTAAAAATAGAAGGTGTGTGATAATTTTTATAGATGTTTTCGCAATACGAAATCTTTTCCTCAATTGGAAGAAGTGAGGAACCTACCTGCGTGACGCTGTTGGTACGGTGGGTATAATTATGCGAAAAACGAATGAGCCATCCATCATACAGTTCGATTTTATGGGATGGCCAGGCATTTAAAGAAATTTCTTCGATTAATTTTATGTAAGCAGTATCGTTCATAAGATATCCCTTTCTGCGGACAGGAGCTTTTTGAAAACACGGAATGCTGTTTGGCATAGAAAATAGAAATCATTTCGCTCGTATTTTGAAGCAGTTACTATTTGGAATAGAACTGTAACTGCATCATACAGGAAAAAAAGCCAGAATTCAATGAAAAATTAGGAAACCGTTGAAATTGATGGGAAATAGAGTTGAACTCTTTTTATTTCATGTGTATAAAACCCGTTTGGAAGTGTCAAGAGGCAGCTTAATGGAAGGATAAGACACAGCTTAATAGAAGGATAAGACACAGCTTAATGGAAGAATAAGAGACCTTTGTGGGAAGTTACGGATCTCTCTTGCGTAAAGAAACGAAAACAGGTAAAATGTAACCAAATTTAGAACCAGAAAGTTCATATTTAACAGAAAGGAGAAGCGCAGGATCATGATCGGTTTCGGCAGTTCTCTTACCACCTATAGACTATAAAAGTGGAAGTATCCTGCGTAAGAATTAGATGAATATTTCTCAAACAATTGCAGCAGAATTAAAAATTGGTGTTCATCAGGCGGAGGCTGCTATCGAGTTGATCGATGGTGGAAATACGGTTCCGTTTATCTCAAGATACCGTAAAGAAGCAACTGGTGGATTAAATGATGAAGTGCTGCGTGATCTGGATGAGCGTTTGACATATCTGCGAAATTTGGAAGAAAAGAAATCGTCCGTTATTGCCACAATTGAAGGATTGGGTGTGATGACAGATGAACTGCGTGAAAAAATTGATTCTGTTATGACGCAGGTAGAGTTAGAAGACTTGTATCGTCCGTACCGCCCGAAACGTCGCACCCGTGCGATGATCGCTCGTGAAAAGGGACTGCTTCCTCTGGCAGAGGCACTGCTGGCAGAAAGTTTAGAAGAACCGGCTTTGCAGGCGGCAGAGGCTTATGTAGATTTGGAAAAAGGAGTAGAAGACGGACAGCAGGCATTGAATGGTGCCATGGATATTTTGGCCGAGATGATTGCGGATGATGCAGATTATCGGCAGTTTATTCGCCAGCAGACGATGGAAGAAGGAATCCTGGTTTCGGCTGTGAAGGATGCAGATGCCGATCCGAAAAATACCTTTGAAATGTATTATGATTATCAGGAGTTGATCAAGAAAGCGCCGGCACATCGAATCCAGGCATTAAATCGCGGTGAGAATTTAAAAGTTCTGACCATTAAAATCGAAGCACCGATTCGTCGGATTCATATTTATTTGAAAAATAAATTGGTGAAAAAGGAAAATCCTTATACAACACCGGTGTTGGTTGAAGTGCTGGAAGACAGCTATAAACGTTTGATCGCGCCTTCTGTAGAACGGGAAATTCGAAATGCATTAACAGAAAAAGCGGAAGATTCTTCCTTGAAGGCATTTGGCAGCAATTTGGAGCAGCGTTTGATGCAGCCGCCTATTTCCGGTCATACGATCCTGGGCTGGGATCCGGCTTTCCGTACCGGCTGTAAATTAGCAGTTATCGATGCAACCGGTAAAGTGCTGGATACGAAGGTAATTTATCCGACCGCACCGCAAAACAAGGTGAAAGAAGCGGAAGCGGAGCTGACAAAGTTGATCCAAAAATATCAGATTACCTTAATTTCAGTAGGAAATGGTACGGCCTGTCGGGAATCGGAAAAAATCATAGCGGATTATTTAAAGAAAAATCCTTGTCCTGTTCATTATGTAATTGTGGATGAAGCCGGTGCATCGGTGTATTCTGCAAGTAAATTAGCTGCGAAAGAATTTCCAGATTTTGACGTAGCACAGAGAAGTGCTGTTTCCATCGCGCGCCGTTTACAGGATCCGTTAGCAGAACTGGTTAAAATCGATCCCCGTTCGATTGGAGTGGGACAGTATCAGCACGATGTGAACCAGAAAAAACTGGGCGAATCGCTGCGAAATGTGGTGGAAGACTGCGTGAATAAAGTTGGTGTGGATCTGAATACTGCTTCTGCCTCTCTTTTAGAATATATTTCCGGTATTTCCGCAGCAGTTGCTAAAAATATCGTTGCGTACCGAGATGAAAATGGTCGTTTTGAAAATCGAAAACAGCTGTTGAAAGTCGCAAAACTAGGACCGAAAGCATACGAGCAGTGCGCTGGATTTTTGCGGATTTATGGTGGAACTAATCCACTTGATACAACAGCCGTTCATCCGGAAAGTTATGCAGCGGTGCAAAAATTAGCACAGATTTTAGACATCGACATGGAAAATTTAACAGCAGCTGGTTTCAGCGGCATTTCCAAGAAGGTAGCCAATATTGAAAAACTAGCAGAACAGCTGGAAATCGGTGTTCCGACCTTGAAAGATATTTTGAAAGAATTGGAAAAACCTTCCAGAGACCCTCGTGAAGATATGCCGGCACCGATTTTGCGCAGTGATGTCCTTTCCATTGATGATCTGAAAGAAGGAATGGTCTTAAAAGGAACCGTCCGCAACGTCATTGATTTCGGCGCATTTGTGGACATCGGCGTTCATCAGGATGGCCTGGTACACTGTTCACAGCTGACTAAGCGTTATATTAAGCACCCTTCTGAAGCGGTAAAAGTAGGGGATATCGTCAATGTGATGATTATGGGTGTGGATAAAAAACGGAACCGGATTCAGCTGACGATGAAGGACGTTGTGCAGGATTGCTAAAGATGGATTTTTGAAGCA
>CAZTHP010000008.1:0-25614 GCA_964613155.1 uncultured Lachnospiraceae bacterium
CTACCTTAACCCACCGTCTAAAGCCAGTGGGATTGCGGTAGCCACCTTTTCAAGAGTCCAGAATATTTCTTAAATATTTTTAGGATTCCTGCGTATTTCCGGATTATTTTTCTGAGTGGTGCTGTGTCTTTCTGAATTATTTTTATGAGTGCTGTGTCTTTCTGGATTATTTTTCTGAGTGGTGCTGTGTCTTTCTGGATTATTTTTTATGAGTGATCCTGTGTCTTTCTGGATTATTTTTATGAGTGGTGCTGCATCTTTCTGAATTATCTTTATAAGTCCTGTGTCTTTTCTGAGTGTTTTTCTGTGCTCTATATATTCCAAGAATATCTTTGTTAACTCCCTGTATATTTCCATGTATATTTTCTGTATATTTTTTGGGTGCGTTGGCACGGGGATTGTGATATACTGAACACAGTATTTGCGCGGTAGAAAGCGAGTTTTGAGCAGGGAGGGGAGTTTATTTTTGAAAATTGTATTTTTAGATGTGAAAACAATTGGAGAAGATTTGGATTTATCCGGTTATGAGGAGTTGGGAGAGGTTGTTAAGTATGGCTTTTCTTCGCCGGAGGAAATGCGGGAGCGGGTGAAGGATGCCGATGTGCTGGTCTTGAATAAGATGCAGGTGAATGAAGAAACGATTAAAACGGCAGAGAAGCTGAAATTAGTTTGCGTGACGGGAACGGGAACCAACAATCTGGATAAAGAGTATCTGGCGAGCCGTGGGATTGCGTGGCGAAATGCGGTGGGCTATTCTACGGAAACGGTGACACAGCATACGTTTGCTATGTTATTTTATTTGATGGAAAAATTGCGTTTTTATGATGATTACGTCAAAACAGAGAACTATGTCAACGACACCAGTTTCCTGCATTTTGCAGAACATTTTACGCAGGTCCAGGGAAAAACCTGGGGGATTATCGGACTTGGAAATATTGGACGGCGGGTCGCACAGATTGCAGAGGCTTTCGGGGCAGAGGTTTTGTATTATTCGGCCTCCGGACAACCGGCGCAGGAGGGATATCAGCAGGTTGATCTGGATACGCTGCTTCGGCGTTCCGATATTGTTTCGGTTCATGCGCCGCTAAATGAATATACGCAGGGGTTAATGAATGCAGAGCGGTTCCGCCAGATGAAGAAGACGGCAATTTTTCTGAATTTAGGACGCGGTGCGATCGTTGTGGAGCAGGATTTGCATGATGCACTGGTAAATGGTGAAATCGCGGCAGCGGGGCTGGATGTTTTGACACAGGAACCGATGAGCCCGGAGAATCCGCTTCTGGCGATTAAAGACAGCCGAAAGCTGTTGATCACGCCTCATATCGCGTGGGCAAGTGTAGAAGCAAGAACGCATTTGATGGAGATTGTGAAACATCATATTGAGGAGTTTTTTGCCAAAAAGTAATGGCTTAGAATACATGGGAATGTTAAAAACCGTTTTTTAATCGTATTTTAGCCATTGGAGTGTCAGCGATACAGAAAAAGAATGTAGATAAGAATGTAAAAATTAAAACGTTAAGAATTAATGTAAAAATTGAAATTTTAAGAATTTAAGAAAGGAAAAACTGCTGGATACAAGAGAAACTTATAAATTTATTTAAATTTATTTTCAGCAGTGGGGAATGACAATGGATTTATTAGAAATGATGTTGAATCGAAGAAGTGTAAGAGAATATACAGGACAGCATATTCCTGGGGAAGTGTTGGAGAGAATTTTACAGGCTGGTCTGGCGGCTCCTTCTGGACGCGGGAAACAGCCCTGGGATTTTATTGTGGTACAGCGAAAAGAAGCACTGCAAAAATTGGCTGGATGCCGGGAACATGGTTCACAGATGCTGGAAAATGCAGATTGTGCAATTGTGGTCGTTGCGGATGAAACAGAGCAGGATGTTTGGACGGAAGATTGTTCCATTGCAATGGGCTATATGCATCTGATGGCAGATTCTTTAGGTGTGGGAAGCTGCTGGATTCAGGGGCGGATGAGACAGGCTTCGGATGGAAGAAGCACTGAGGAATATGTGAGAGAATGTGTGAAATTCCCCAGAACCTATCGTTTGGAAGCGATTTTATCATTAGGAATCCCTGCGAAAAAGCCGATCAAGCACCATACCGATCAGCTGGACATGGGAAAAGTACATTTAGAAAAATTCTAATTGATTTTCAATTGATTTTATTTAAAAATGAATTCGATTCATAACAGCTAAAAATAGATTTATTTGATAACATGTAAAAATAGATTTATTTGATAACATGTAAAAAGAAATTTATTTGATAACATGTAAAAAGAAATTTATTTGATAACAAGTAAAAAAGAATTTGTTTCATAGCAGGTAAAAATAGCATTTATTTGATAGTAGATTGAAGTCGATTTGATCGCGGTTAAAAATGATGCTGCGATTAAACGATGTTAAATTGACAATTAATTATAAATGTCTTATAGTAGAGCTAGAGTAGCGTTCCGTCGGTTATAAGTTTTGAGATTTAATTATAAAAGGCGGAACATTACTATTTTTAAATACCCCCAAAAAAATAAAGGATAGGTGAACGTTATGTATATGGACGATTATAAGCGCTGGATGGAAGCTAGCCTTGATGATGCAGATCTGAAAGCAGAACTGGAAACAATTGCTGGAAACGAAGGAGAGATTGAGGATCGTTTTGCAGTAGCATTGAAGTTTGGTACAGCAGGTTTGCGCGGTGTTTTAGGTGCTGGTTCCAATCGTATGAATATTTATGTGGTTCGTCAGGCAACACAGGGTTTGGCAAACTGGGTGAAGACACAGGGCGGCAATCAGCTGGTTGCAATCAGCTATGACAGCCGTATTAAGAGTGATGTTTTTGCGAAAACAGCAGCTTGTGTTTTGGCAGCAAATGGAATTAAAGTTCGGATTTACGATGCATTAATGCCGGTTCCTGCATTGAGTTTTGCTACTCGTTACTATGGTGCAAATGCTGGTATTATGGTGACTGCTTCCCATAACCCTGCGAAATACAATGGTTACAAAGCATACGGTCCGGATGGTTGTCAGATGACAGATGAAGCTGCAGATATTGTTTATGCAGAAATTCAGAAAACAGATATTTTAACTGGTGCAAAGATGATCGCATTTGAAGAAGGTCTTGCATCTGGTTTGATCGAATATGTAGGAGAAGATTGTAAGGAAGCACTGTATGAAGCAATCGAAGCGCGCAGCGTACGTCCCGGTCTGTGCAAGAGTGCTGGTCTGAAGCTGGTTTATTCTCCGTTAAATGGTTCTGGTCTGGTGCCGGTTACTCGTATTTTGAAAGATATCGGAATTGAAGATGTAACGATCGTTCCGGAACAGCAGTATCCGGATGGCAATTTCCCGACCTGCCCTTATCCGAATCCGGAGATTTTTGAAGCCCTTCGTCTTGGTCTGGAATTAGCAGAAAAATCTGGTGCGGATCTGATGCTGGCAACTGACCCGGATGCAGACCGCGTAGGAATCGCGATCAAGTGCCCGGATGGTACATATGAACTGGTTTCCGGTAATGAAGTAGGTGTTCTGCTGTTAGATTATATTTGCGCAGGACGTATTGAAAATGGTACGATGCCGAAGAATCCGGTTGCTGTAAAATCAATCGTTTCAACCCCTCTGGCTGATGCAGTTGCTGCAAATTATGGCGTAGAACTGCGCAGCGTGCTGACTGGATTTAAGTGGATCGGCGATCAGATCGCAGGTCTGGAAGCAGCTGGTGAAGTGGATCGTTTTATTTTCGGATTTGAAGAAAGCTATGGTTATCTGGCTGGTCCTTATGTTCGTGATAAAGATGCGATCATTGGCTCTATGCTGATCTGTGAAATGGCAGCTTATTACCGCAGCATCGGTTCTTCTATTAAAGAACGTCTGGAAGAAATTTATGCAAAATATGGCCGTTATCTGAATCAGGTAGATAGTTTTGAATTCCCTGGCCTGTCTGGTATGGATAAGATGGCTGGTATTATGGAACAGCTTCGTAAGAATCCTCCTGCTGAAATCGGCGGTTATGCAGTTGTAAAAGTAACCGATTATAAGAAACCGGAAGAAACAGGTCTGCCGGCAGCGAATGTTTTGATCTATGCGCTGGAAGGCGGTGCAGCAGTTGTAGTACGTCCTTCCGGTACAGAACCGAAGATCAAGACCTACTTTACGACTTTAGGTAAAGATCTGGCAGAAGCACAGGCACAGAAAGATGCATTAGCACAGGCATTAAAGCCCCTGTTTGCATAAGCAGTTCAAGGTTTGGTAAGGTTTAGCCGAACTCCAAATCGTTACCAATCGAAAAAGAATGAAAAACCAATTGAAAGCCAATTGAAAATCAATTGAAAATTAATTGAAAATCGATCAAAAAACCAATTTAAAAATTGGTGAAAATGAGAAAAGGCTCTGCCTCATCTTCCCGGATGTACGTGTATAGGCACGTTTGTTAGCTGGGAGTACAGGCAGAGCCTTTTCTTTTTATTGTTTGTTTCTTTGTTTTGGAAAAAAATGATTCATTTTCATCTGAAAGCTTACCATTTCGCCCGCAACCTTGATTTTCGGTTTATAAGAGGCACTTTTATCTGGAAAAAGCACTCGTATTTACTTTAAAACCTTGAAATCTCGAAGTCTTTTACTCCGCTTCGTAGATGATTTTTCCGCCGAATACGGTCATTTCAGTTTTGACTGTATGGAGGGCTTCCGGTGCAGTTTGGTAAAGATCTTCCGAGAGTACAGCTAAGTCTGCCAGATATCCCTTTTTGATCGCACCTTTTTTCTGTTCTTCAAAGGATAAATATGCGCCGCCGGTGGTATAGAGGGCGAGTGCTTCTTGAATCGTGAGTTTTTGTTCGGGATACCAGCCGCCTTCGGGGGTTCCATCGACATCGGTACGATTTACCGCGCAGTACATGCCCCAGATGGGATTGAGGGTTTCAACGGGGCTGTCGGAGCCGCCACCTAATTTTACGCCCAGGTCTAATAAGGTTTTCCAGTTGTAGGAATCTTTTTCACGGGCTCCCATGCGGGATGCGGTGAGAGGGGCATCGGAAGCGGTAAACGCCGGCTGAATATCCGCTGCGATTTTATTGTTTGCCATTCGTTTATAAAGGTCATAATCGCCGAACTGACAGTGTACGATACGGTGTCTGTGGTCGCAGCCGTCGGTTTGAAATGCTTTTTCAATCGCATTGACACATTGTTCTACTGCGCCGTCTCCAATCGCATGACACGCAACCTGCATCCCTTTTTGATGCACTGCAAGAATCACTTCGTCTAAATCCTCCTGGGTATAAACCGATACTCCTTGATTGCCGGGATCATCGCAGTATTCTTCCCGCAGGTAAGCGGTTCGTGCGCCTAAGGAGCCGTCTACGAGCAGCTTGATGTTGCCAATCTGAAAGGAGTCTGTTTTTGGAACTTCTAAGAGTCCTCGGTCGATCAGGTTTTGGAAGACTGGAACTCTTGCGGCCTGGACTTCCTGGAAAATACGCAGCGTCAGCTTTCCTTCCTGTTCGAGTTCCTGGTAAGCCTGTACAATGGTTTCCAGGGTTCCGCCTTCCAGATCATCGGTCTGTGCGGAGGTAACGCCGTATTGATTTGCGGTTTTAGCCGCGGCAAGAATTGCGGATTTTACTTCTGCCAACGTCGGCTTGGGAAGTTTCATTTTAAACTGATCAAGGGCAGCTTCGCGGATAATACCGGTCATATTGCCGTTTTCATCGAGATCGATCACACCGCCGGTGATCACGGTATCTGTATCGTAGCCGATTTTTTTCATAGCCAGAGGATTGGCAGCTGCTACGTGTCCGCAGACGCGTTCCAGCAAAATAGGATGTTTGGACGAAATCGCATCGGCTGTTTTTCCATCCGGAAGAACGGGATTCGGGAAAATATTGTGGTCAAATCCTTCGCCGATAATCCAGGTTCCTTCGGGAATCTGCCGACTTGCAATATACTCTCGTCCTTTTTGAATCAGTTCTTCTTCTGAGGTGACATCGTAAAGATTCAGACGTTCGTAGCCCAGTCCGGTTAATAAAATATGACAGTGGCTGTCATTAAAACCAGGTACCAGACATTTTCCGTTCAAGTCGATTTTACGACAGGAAGCATCTGCCAGAGCGAGGATTTCTTCATCGTTTCCGACAGCTTCGATGCGATCACCAGAAATTGCAACGGCAGAAGGAAAAGTTCCGTTTTTTTCCAGTTCGTCTTCTGCCATTGTATGAATAATACCATTATAAAAAATTAAATGAGCCATAAGACCTCCATAAAATAAGGGCAGCCTAGTTTGGGCTGCCCCGTTGAGCGTGGCTGAAATGACGTACAGCTATGCTCTCATATGTTCGATTAGGTTACTTTTGCTGGGATAACCCTTTATTCAGCAGGATGAACATTCATGAAGCACATATTCCAGATCCAGGAAGCGTTCATGGTATATCCGGTGAATTTTTTGTTGATCGTAGCCTGTTTGTTCGGATAAGACAGGAATACGTAAGGGGTATCTGCGTTGATCAGATCCATTGCGTCGAACAGGTTCTGATTGCGTTCTGCATCATCCAGACTGGAAGACTGTGATTTCAGCAGTGCATCTACCTTTTCATTTGTATAAACAGCAGAGTTGGAACCGCCTTCGCCTGCGTTGTAGCTTGCAAACAGAGGTTCAATATTGCCAGATACATCGGGATAATCAGCTTCCCAGCCAGCCATGATCATATCGTAGTCACGTTTGCCGTCTGCGTCAAATACTTCACCAAACTGATATGCAGTATGTTCGTCAGCAGATACTTTTACCAGTTCTACGTTAATATTCAGTTCTTTTAAAGCTTCCTGGATTGTCAGTGCCATAGAATAACGCAGGGAGTTTTCGGAAATGATCATGTTGCAGTCAAATCCATCTGCATAATTGGACTGAGCCAGGTATTCTTTTGCTTTTGCCAGGTCATAAGAGCAGTAATCTGCATTTGCGGTGTAGTCTTCCCAATCGCTCGGATTGATGGAATACAGAGAAGAACTGTTCGGCAGACAATTGCCTTCCTGTCCAGCTTCTTTAATAATGTTGGTATCCAGTGATGTTAAGTCGATCGCAGAAGCAATAGCTTTTCTTACGTTGACATCATCAAAAGGTGCACGCTGGGTATTGAATGCCAGGAATGTAACGCCCATTGTTGCAACATCCTGGATTTCCAGAGAGTCATCTGCTTTTAAGGTATCCAGCATATCGGAAGGAGTAGAAGGTGTGAAGTCTACTTCATTGGTCTGCAGAGCGGTTACTCTGGTTGTATCTTCCGGAATGATTTTGAAGATAAGTTTGTCGATTGCGATCTCCTGGTCTTTATCCCAGTAATTGTCGTTTTTCACCAGAGTGATTTCCTGTCCGCTGGTCCAGCTTTCAAATACATAAGGGCCAGTACCCATCAGACCGCCTTCTGCTGTGCCGAAGGTATCAGAGTTTTTCTCATAATGAGCTTTGCTGATAATATGTCCTGCTGTTGTACCGAAAATGTATTTCCAGGTAGCAGAGGGTGCATTCAGTTTTACGGTTAATTCCCAGTCGCCGGTCTGTTCTACAGATGCTACGTTGTCAAACATCCACAGCAGATAAGATGCAGTATCGGGATTCATAGTTCTTTCGATTGAGAATAAAACGTCATCCATCGTCATCTGTGAGCCGTCGGAGAAGGTAACATCGTCGCGGATCTGGTAAACATAAGTCGTATCATCGACTGCTTCCCAGCTGCTTGCAAGCTGAGGGATCAGCTCGTTGTTTTCGTTGAAGGTCAGCAGACCCTGTGTGATCTGGTTTACAACCGGGTTGGTCGTAAAATCGTAAGCAAAGGCAGGATCCAGTGCTACGATATCACTGTCCAGTGCAACGGTAAAGGTTGTACCGTCTTTCTCGGAAGTTTTTTCCGTGTCACCGCTGCCGCCGCATCCGGTCAGAAGGGTGAGTGTCATTGCCAGTGTTAACACCAAAGCAAGTAGTTTTTTCATAAAATTTCCTCCTTGTGATATATTTGGCAGTGTTCATATTCGTTTGAAACAGCTGCCTTGAAGCCCTTTTTATAAAATATTAGGGCAATCATACATGATGACATGCTACCTGATGTCCGTTTCCGATATCCTTCAGTGCAGGGCTTTCTTCCCGGCATTTTCCAGTACAGTTGCGGCATCTGGATGCGAAGCTGCATCCTTTTGGCAGGTCGATCGCGTTGGGAATGTCGCCTTCCAGAATGATCCGTTCTTTTTGATCTTCCGGGTCCGATTTGGGAATGGCGGACATTAATGCCTGTGTATAGGGATGACGAATATTGGAAAATAATTCTTCTGTCGGTGCAATTTCGACAATTTTCCCTAAATACATGACAGCAACTTTATCACAAATATGCTCGACAACGCTCATTTCATGGGAAATAAACATCATCGTCATTTTCAGTTCTTTTCGAAGGTCGGTGATCAGATTTAAAATCTGAGCCTGAACCGATACGTCCAGTGCGGATACGGGTTCATCTGCTACGATGAAACTGGGATCGAGGATCAGTGCTCTGGCAATTGCTAGTCTTTGCAGCTGTCCGCCGCTTAATTCACCGGGGCTTCGATGGAGCATATCCATCGGAAGGCTGATGTATTCCATGAGACGGGCGATTTTTTCCTGGATTTCCGTTTCCTTCATGCCGTAAACCTTGCCAACTTCCGTCAAAGCCGTTCCAATCTTTTGCTTCGGATTGAAGGAAGAAAATGGATTCTGGAAGATCATCTGCATATTTTTGCGGTAAGGTTTAAACTGGCGGCGGTTCAGCTGGGAAATATCCGTTCCGTCAAAAAGGATTTCACCTTCTGTGATCGGAAATAATCGCAGGATCGAACGGCCGAGGGTTGATTTGCCACAGCCACTTTCTCCAACGATGCCCATGATCTCGCCTTCATAAATATCAAAGGTAACACCATCCAGTGCTTTTAAGGTTTTGCCGCCGGATGGATAATGCTTTTTCAGATTGTTGATCTGGAGCAGTTTATGTTCTCGATTGATCAGATTTTCATGTTTCATGACGATACAGCCTCCTGATTTTGAAGATGATGGCAGGCAACCGTATGTCCAGTGCCGCATTCCTGGTTTACAGGCGTACATTGACATTGTTCGTCCGCATAAGGACATCGGGGCATATAAGCGCAGCCGGGATTTTCTGAAAACAGCTCCGGCGGACTGCCGGGAATCGTGGGAAGATATTCCACATTCATACCCGTCCGGGGGATACTGTCGATCAGTGCTTTGCTGTAAGGGTGCGCTGCGCGGCGGAAAATGGTTTTCGTATCGCAGGTTTCAACCACTTTTCCAGCATACATAACGGATACACGGTCACAGATTTCCGCTACAATACCGAAATTGTGGGTGATCAGTAAGATCGACATTCCCATATCACGCGAAAGCGTCTTTAACAATTCCAAAATCTGAGCTTGAATCGTCACATCCAGTGCTGTAGTAGGTTCATCGGCGATCAGCAATTCCGGCTGACAGGCAATTGCAATGGCGATCATAACACGCTGCTGTAAGCCGCCGCTCAATTCATAAGGGTATTGTCCATATCGTTTTTCTGGCGGATTGATGCCTACTTTTTCCAGTAATTCGCAGGTTTTTTGACGCGCCTGTGCTTTGGAACATTTTTCATGCAGACGATAGGTTTCGGAAATCTGTTCCCCGATCGTTAATAAAGGATTCAGGGAAGTCATCGGGTCCTGGAAAATCATGGAAATTGACTTTCCGCGGATTGCCTGCATTTTCTTTTTGGGAAGTTTCAAAAGGTCTTCCCCATGAAAGAAGATTTCTCCGCTCATACGGCTTCGCTGTTCGTTGTGAAGGCGCATAATGGATTTGGAAGTCATACTTTTCCCGGAACCACTTTCGCCTACCAGCCCGTGAATCTCACCTGGACGGATCTGCAGGTTGACGCCGCTTAATGCATACACGATTCCTCTGGTAGACATGAGATCTACTTTTAAATTTTTAATTTCTAATAAAGATTCAGGTGCGTCT
Organism: uncultured Lachnospiraceae bacterium; assembly: GCA_964613155.1. GTDB lineage: Bacteria > Bacillota > Clostridia > Lachnospirales > Lachnospiraceae > TWA4. The sequence goes on from CAZTHP010000008.1 coordinate 10,012, forward strand.
TCGAGTGTCCTGGTTTGAGAACATGGAGTCTCGGATTTTTCCTCGAACGCTTCGAATGCGTTATGATTTTCAACAGTATGCTTCATCGTGCTGTCTCCTTTTCTTGCTGCGTTTTTCCACCTGTTTAAAGGAAGGCAGTTTTCGCTGGATTGGTTCAAAATACTGGTGCAGACCGTCACTGAAAATGTTCAGTGCGACAACTGTTAAAATAATGATCAGACCAGGTGCCAGTGCAAGAAGGGGATTTTGCAGAAGGAAGTTTCGGCCTTCATCCAGCATAGCACCCCAGTCAGCGGTCGGAGGCTGCACGCCAAGTCCTAAGAAGCTTAGCGAAGCAAGATCCAGGATTGCATACGCAAGGTCTAATGTAATCTGTACGATGATGGTAGAGACACAGTTCGGTAAAATATGGAGAAACATGATCCGGGCATCGGAATAACCGATGGAAGTTGCCGCTTCTACATAAGTTTTATTCTTCTCAACCAGCGTCAGTGATCGAACGAGACGCGTCAGCATCGGGACATAGACGATTCCCAAAGCAAAAACAGCACTGAGCATACCGCGGCCAAAGCCGGCTACCAGCACGAATGCCAGCAACAAGGAAGGAAATGCCAGAACTACATCGCAGATTCGTCCGATTATGGTATCTACGATACCGCCGTAATAGCCGGAAAGCAGTCCTAATGGAACCCCTGCGGCTACAGAAACGGCAACAACACCTAATGCACTCAGCAACGTTGTCCGTCCGCCATAGAACAGTCGGGTCAGCAGGTCACGTCCCACCTTATCCGTTCCCAGAAGATGTTTCCAAGAAGGATGGGAGAGGGATTCTGCCAGATTCTGTTCGGTAGGAGAAAATGGAGAAATAACAGGTGCAAAGATGCAGCAGAAAATAATCAATAACAGAACTGCCATTGATAAAATAACAGGGATCGTAAAGAGCACGCCTTCCTGTTTTTTACGCTGAAACAGCGGTTTATGCCAAAATATTTCAGAAAATTTCATAAGTTTCACCCCTCGTTTCTAGTCCAGACGGATTCTCGGATCGATCAAGGCGTAGACGATATCCACCACCAGATTGATCAGCAGGAAGATCACGACAAGCATCAGCGTGATTCCCTGTACAACCGGATAATCGGATGATTTTACGCCGCCGATCAGGATATCACCGATACCGCCCAGTGCAAATACATTTTCAACTAATACCGCGCCGACGATCATGGAACCGATCTGAATACTGGCAACAGTGATCACGGGAATCACGGCATTTTTGAAGCAATGCTTCATTACAACAGTACGATAGGGAATTCCCTTTGCAATCGCAGTAACCGCATAATTGGAATTCAGCTGTTCGATCATATTGCTGCGTGTGATTCGTGAGATCAGCGCGATCATATTTAAGCTTAATGCCAACGAGGGCAGGAATAAATAGCGTAAGTTTTCCATAAAAGTCTTCGCACTTCCGAAAGAAGGGAACCACTTTAAATTCAGTGCAAAGATCAGCATTAAAGCAATCGCCGTCAAAAAGACAGGAGATGCTACAAAAATCAGCGTCAGGATCGATAAAATCCGGTCAGTTATCTGATTCATCTTCACAGCACTGATCACACCGACAGGAATCGCGATCAGCAGTGCCATCAAAGCAGACATCAGCACCAGCTGTAAAGTAGTAGGAAGCCGGTCTGCGATCAGGGAATTTACCGATTGTTTATATTCAAAGCTGTCACCCAGATCACCGCGCAGCGCGTTTGTGATCCAGATCACATACTGCTCCGGATACGATTTATCCAGATGATATTTGGTTTCAAGGGATATCCTTGTTTCTTCACTGATTTTCTTGCCTTTTGTCATAGAAGCGATAGGGTCAGACGGTGTGATCCGAACCATACAGAAAATCAGAATCGATGCAGCTAAAAGAATGGGGATCAGCTGCAGAATACGTTTTACAATGTACTTAAGCACGACTCTCTCTCCTCCGAAGTAATAATTCAAGATACAAAAAAAGGTACAATGAGGAAAATTCTTCATTGTACCTTTATCCGAATCCGTAACAGTTCCATCTGACTGAATAAATACAAATATAATAGCTCCTCCACTGTACAGTGAGAGTTCATGACTTCTTCAACCATGAACCAACCAAAATACCAGGACGTGATATCCAGTTTCGGCAATCAACCCTTTCCGGCTTCTTCACAGGCTCGTCCAGCCTCCAAAGTCGTACTCTTATCTCATGCGCCTCTATCTTTTTGATTGTGATCGCCGTGATCGTTCGGTATCTGCGAAAGCGATCACGAGCATTAGTGCTATTATACGATTGTTCTTATCGGCTTGTCAACCGAAAGCGTAAAAATTGTAAAAAAATGGAAATGGACTTCCTACCAAAAGTAGGAAATTAAAAAAGAAATTAAATCCTTTAGTAGAATAGAGAATAAGTAATGAGAATGTTATAATGTAAAAAAATGAAAAACTTATAAGCAACGTTGTTTAAGGGAATTTAAGAAACATTTTAACGATTAAAACAAGGAGAGGTACATTATGACAATTGAACTTTCTAAAGGAAAAAAGATTCTTTTGTATATTTCAATCTTTTTAACAGCAATTGCCGTTATGGGTGAAATGGGTGTTATGCCTTTTGTTTACAACCTGTACGGAGCATTTGAGAATCAGATGGCAGTTAACTATATTGTATCGGGTTCTGCGTTGTTTGTAGTATTTGGTTCACTGACATCTACGTTTTTAATGAAAAAGGTGAGTAAGAAGACACTGCTTCTGGTCGCAACGACTCTTTTCTGCATCGGCAGTATTTTCTGTGCAGCCGTTGACAATGTGTATTATATTTGCGTAATGCGTTCAATTATGGGATTTGGAGAAGGTTCTGTAAATGCGATCATTATGGCATATGCGGCGCAATTATTCTTTGATGAAGAAAAACGTGCTTCGTTCATGGGATATTATAATGCGGCAATGACATTGTTTGCAGTTGTGATGTCTTATGCTAGCGGTGTTTTGGCAAGTGTGGATTGGCATCATGCTTTCCGCCTGTATTGGCCTTCCGTTCTTATGATTGTTGGCATTCTGTTCTTTTTACCGAATCTGGATCAATTGGATGATTCACAGGAGGAAACGGTTCAGACTTCTGGCAGTAAGGAACCGTTGGGCGGTACCTATTGGCTGTTTATCGTAGCATATCTGATCTTTACCTGTATGTATGCCATGGTGAATTATTATATATCTGCTTATGTGGTGGAAAATGAATTGGGCGGCACCTATTTTTCCGGTATTTTAGTTTCCTGTACGCAGATCGGCGGTGTAATCTGTTCGTTGATATTTGGTACGCTGTATGCGAAGCTGCGGAAAAATCTTACAATTTTATGTACCGTTATGCTGATGATCGCGTTGGCGTTGTATTATTTTGTACCGGGAAGTGCGATTGCAGTTATTTGCAGTTTATTAGTAGGCGGCGGTTATGGCATGTATTTTGCATGCAGCTATACGTATGTGGCAGAAATTGTACCGTTGAGCAGAATTGACGATGCGATCGGTTACACAACGGCTTTCTATGGAATTGCGTTCTTCGTATTCCCTTATCTGGTTAGCTTTATGCTGTCCGTTTTCTCTCCTACAGGTGCGTATACACCCTTGTTCCCGGTATGGGCTGTGATTGGTGTGCTTCCGCTGGTGATCAATTTCATTGCGAATAGAAAAGCGGAAAAAATAGCCAAAGCAAATATTTGAGAAACAGAAGGCTTTGAAGGGCAGAAAGGATTGGAAACAAAATGAGTATGACAAGAAAAGAAAATTATTTAACTGCTTTAAAAGGCGGAAAGCCGGAATGGATTCCAAATTATAGTACAGACAGTCAAATATTTTCCCCTTCTGCGATGCAGGATCCGCAGAATATACTGTATAGGATGGCGTATGAAGCGTTTTTGAAGGGAGAAGAACCTGGACTTTTGAAAGTAAAAGATGGGTTTGGTGTGACATGGGTTTTGGATGAGTATGGAGCGATGACAGAACCGGGCAATCTGCTTTTGGATGATGTTGAGGAGTGGAAAGAAAAATTCACGATTCCGGATTTGACGGGATACGATTGGGAAACCAATCTTGCAGAGGATGTGAAGGAATTAGATCCGGAAAAAGCGGTAGAGATTATTGTGAGCGGTCCATTTATGCAGATGGTCAATGCGATGGGATTTGAAAATACACTGATCGCACTGGCTGCACAGCAGGAGGAAACCAGAGAGTTTTTGGATGCAGTCTTTGACTTTTTGGAAGAAGTGATTCGCAATACGTTAAGTCGTGTCCATATTGATTGCTTTCATGTATTTGATGATTTTGCAAATGCGAAATCCATGTTTATGTCGCCGGATATGTTCCGTGAAATACTGCTTCCTTATGAGAAACGCCTGATTGATTGTGCAAAGGAAACCGATCCAAATGTAATTATTCAGTTCCATGTCTGTGGAAAGTGTGAAGAAGTGATTCCAGATCTGGTTGATGCAGGTGTTGTGGCATGGCAGCCAGCACAGGAGTTAAATGATTTAAAAGCACTGAAAGAACGATATGGAAATCGGCTGACATTAGTTGGCGCATGGGATAATGTAGAAATCTGTGCAGCAGACCACATCACAGAAGAAGAAGTTCGGCGTACTGTAAGAGAAAGCTATGAAAACTATGCGAAAGATGGTGCGTATATTTTCTGGGAAGGCGGTCCGGTAGGACAAAGTGAAGCAGTGACCAGCCGACTGGGATGGGCAAATGACGAAGCAGAAAAATGTGCCCATACATTTTATCAAAAATAATAAAAATGGTGTAGAGGAAAATCTAGGTTCTAACATAGGGAATAGATTAGGCGTGTGATGACGATAAGATAGGATTGGATAGGATAGGACAGGATTGAATCGAATAGGAGAATGAAAATGACAGGAAAAGAATGTTTTTTAAATGCTTTGCTGCATAAGCCGACCGACAGAATCGCTCAGGATTATGAGGATACGCTTTGTTATGGTTCGAATGAATTGCAGCTGGAATTTGAAAATGGACCGCTTGGCGGCGGCTATGATGGTTTTGGGCTTTTGTGGGCAGCACCTGAATCTGGCGGAGGTCAGCCTGTTCCTGCTCCGGGACAATGTCTGCTGGAAGATATTACACAGTGGAGAGAGGTTGTAAAATTTCCGGAACCGGAAAAATATCACTGGAAAGAAGATGCTGATCGGCTTTTAGCTGGATTTGATCGGGAAAAAAATCTGGTAAGATATGAGGAGATGAACGGTGTATTTGACCGGTTGGAAATGTTGATGGGATTTGAAAATGCGCTGATTGCGTTATTGGAAGAACCCGAAGCGGTAAATGAGTTTTTTGAAGCACTGATTGATTATAAGATCAAAGCCCTTCACTGTGCGTTTGAATATTTCAAGCCCGATGTTGTCACATTTTATGACGATGTAGCGGCACAGAAATCTCCGTTTATGTCACCGGATACCTATCGGGAACTGATCGCACCGCATCATAAACGTTACGTAGACGAAGTAAAACGCCTCGGAGCACTTCCGACTTTACATTGCTGCGGTTATGCAGAACCGTTGATCGAATCTTTTATTGAAGAAGGCTTTGTCGAATGGACTTCAGTACAGCCTTGTAATGATATTGAAGCACTTTTAGAAAAATATGGAGATCAGATCTGTTTAGGCGGCGGGTATGCAACAAATGATACACCGGCAGCGACAATGGATCGTGAGATTATCCATCAGGAAGTAGTTCGGTGCTGTGAATCCTATGGAAAACATCCTTCTTATATTTTCTTTGGATATGGGCTGATTCCAATGACAGAGTGTCAGAGTATTGAAGAAGTTTGGGCACCCACAGGTATTGTGGTAGAGGAATTTATGAACTATGCGTTAGAACATTCTTCCAGAATCCGAGCTGGGAAAAAGTAAAAGCAGGATTCAATTCCATTTTCGAAAAAATGCATTTCTCAAACATTTCTGAAATAGAGACTAAAAAGGGGACTGAAATAGAGAGTGGAATAGAGACTGAAATAGAGAGTGAAATAGAGAGTGGAATAGAGACTAAAATGATGAGTGAGGAAAGCCAAGGAAGGAAAACTGTGATATACTCATGGTTAGGAACTTTTCACTAGAATCTTTTTGCTGGTGATTTCGGTTGAGATTTGTTTGAATTTTTTGTCTGGGGGATTACTTCGGATATTATATGGATCAAAATAAGTTCCAGGCAGGGGCGCGAGGAGGCGTTCCTGCTTTTTCCTATTGTTTGTGCTTGGAAAAGAGCATCTGAGAGACGTGAAAGAGGAAAATACAAGATGAAATTAAATTTGACGATTGTTGCAGATTATTTGAAAAATGTGGAGATTTTGGTTCGGAAAACGGATAAGCCGTTTCGCTTTCCTTTGTGTACGGTTCGTTTTTTGCGTTTAGAGGAAGCGGTAACCGAAGATTATCTGTATTTGACAACACCTGAAAATCTTCCGTGGGATCAGAAAGATGCTGCCTTATCGATTATTTGTATCGGAAAAGGAAGTGATCAAGAAACAAACTGGGAATTTTTGTATGTGCATGCTAATACAGATCGAGATGCTTTGCTCAATCAGCTGCTGGACTGTTTTGTTCGCTTTGCAGACTGGGATCAGCGTTTGATGAAAGCTTGTTATGGCGGTGCTTCTTTGCATGAACTGGGAACGATTGCTCTGGAAGTGTTTCAGAATTGTATTTCCTGCTGGGATGCACAGGAACGGATGCTGTTTGTTTGTTATTATTCTGAAAATGCAGAACTGCCTTTTTTATATCCTCAAAATGAAAATGATTATCTGGATGAGGATATGAAAAAAATATTGGATCAGACACCGGTGTATCAGCAGGCTTTGCAAAAACGGGAACCGGCATTATATCCGGTTGGAACATATGCAACGACTACCTTGTATTATAATTTGTTTGACCACGATGTACATTTGGCGCATTTGGGAATCGAACCGTATGATCGAGAGTTTCTTCCAAGTGATTATAGTTTGATTCAGCATTTTGGCAATTATGTGAAATTAGCGTTGATTAAATATAATTCGCTGCGTGTTGGTGGTTCGCGGAAATTTGATGAAATTCTCTATCAATATCTGAAACAGGGGTATTTTGCGAAAAAAGAAGCCGAAAAAGAACTGCGAAAGTACGGGTGGAAGCTGGGAGATTCCTATCGCTGCATGCTGCTTTGTTTTTCGGAGGATGATGTAGCAGCGGTTTCCTTGTATGGCTGTATGATTTATCTCATGAATCTCTATTCTGATCTTTATATTTATAAGATGGAAGAACGATTGTTGGTAATCTTCCATCAGCAGTCATTAGACCGAGATATCCTGCGAATGGAACATTTGCTGTATTTTCTGGATAAAAATGATGCTTATGCAGGGGTGAGCAATGCATTTCAGGGATTTGAACAATTAGCGTTATACTACCAGCAGGCAGAGTTGACGTTAGAAGCAGGTTTGAAACATGCAAAAGGAAAACGATTGCATCAATTTGATGAGTTGGCTTTGGATATTTTGATTGAGAATGGGATAGGAGCACTGCCGCTTTCACTTTATTTTACTAGTGCACTTTGGGCGTTGGTTCGTTATGATCGTGAAAAAAATGCAGAGCTGATCAAAACATTGCGAATGTATTTGAACTGTAATTTTCACGCAGCGCAGACATTTGCCGCGCTGCATATTCACAAAACAACATTTGCATATCGAATGGAGCGTATCAAAAAGATCAGTGGTTTCGATCTGAAAGATTACCGTGTACGCCTGTATTTGATGATGCTGTTTGAATACTGGACGGAGTAGGTGTCCTACAGAATAGTAGGTATGTTATAGAATAGTAGGTATGTTATAGAATAATAGGTGTCCTACAGAGTAATAGGTGTCTTATAGAATAGTAGATGTCTTATAGAATGTAGTAATCAAAGGTGAAAGCTGCACTTTCGCCTGCGATTCGCAGAGAAACATAGCCGGAAACGTCTTCTAGGACATAGGTCTGAGTCAGCTCATTCAGCGTAAAATCGTGTACGATTTTATCATCTACCAGAAGAACCATCCGGAAATTTCCTGCTTCGACTTTTGCAAAATCCACGGTGATCTCGAAACGGTTGGCAGTTATATTTTCTCCGTAAATTTCGGCAGTGCCGGTAAATTTCTTAGCAGAATAGGTTGTCGTATGGCTCAGATTATCGCTGTCTTCATTCGGACCGCCGACTGCGCCGGTATCTAGGTTGATGATATTTTCATCGGTGATTTCCTGTAATGCGTAGTTGTCATCGCCGTTTGTATCTTCAATGTGTTCGATGTTATCACTTCGAAACCAGTTGAAGCAGACGATGATGAGTACCACGGCAAATATACCGCATAAGATGTTTTTGACTTTAGAATTTCCGTTCAAATGAAATACCTCCTAAATAATGGTGAATATAACTATGAGAAACTCGCAGTGCGTGTTTCTCATAGTTTTTTTGATAGATACAATGTAGCATAAGAAGTTGAATTTTTCGAGTGTTTTTTTGTTTTCGAGGGTATTTCAGTAAATAACGAGCCAAAGTCTGTGCTTGAGTAAGAGCAAGACTTTGGCAGTTACTATCGTGCCGTGGGCAACTTACAAGGGATGTTTCAGTTCGTTTTTTTAGAATGATGAGAAGTACGAGAACGATGATCCATATGAGACCTTACTGCGATTGTGCCGATTCCAGCAATGGATAAAAGGAGAAGGAAAATCCAGATACCCTGTGTAGAGGAATCACCAGTGGAAACGGTTTGATCGGAGGGAAGTTTGTCTGTTGAAGGTTTCATACTATCTGAGGGTTTTGCTCCATCTGAAGGATTTGTCCCAGCTGAGGGTTTTGTGCCATCTGAAGGATTTGTCCCAGTTGAGGGTTTTGTTCCATTCGAAGGTTTGGTCTCATCTGAAGGTTTCGTTTCCGCTGCGCTATCATCGGTTCCAGAAATTTCGCTGCTACTAAGCTGCGCACCGCATACATCACATAAGTTATCGCCGTTTTCATCAGCATGTCCAAGTGCAGGGATTTCTGTTTGCGGAAGAATCCATTCGCTGCATTCACTGCACTGAATACCGGCTGTGAATCCTGTTTGGGTACAGGTTGGTGCTATTTGGGGAATTGAAACTTCTGTATGGGTGTGTACAGGTGCTTGATGATCACAATTTAAATATGAGATTGTCAGAACGCCTGTGTTGATGCCGTCCATAAAATGATAAACTGGGTGAAGTCCATTTACGGTATATTCGGGGTCGGCAATTGCCATTCCTTCGTTGTTTCGAGTGATATCCATACCGGCAGGAGGATTGACCAGTGTGATAGAAGGGCTGGTATTTTCCTGAAAACGAATCTGAGCGGATACATTTCCATAGCCGTCATCTGCGCCGACCCACAGGATTTTTTCGTATGTATCGTAGTCCAGCGCCATTGCACCGCCAATTCCGGGATCGATATCTGCGATTACAATGGCACTGGAGTCTTTGTTTAAGATCAATGCATATACATGTCCGTTGTTTTCCAACGCTGCAAAGAAAACGCCTTCCGCTGCTGCCTGGGGATAGTTTGCAAAATGAAATGCTTTGCCGGTGTTTTGATCCAGGAGTTTTCCTTCTAATTCCTGATAAGGAACCCATTCAACGGCTTCAATTCCGGCATTGGCAGGAACATCGGGAAGCAGATGGGTGATATCCCATTCTTGGGAAGCTACTACGGTGCTGCTTTTTTCCCAGGGGTTAAATTGTAAAATAACATTGTAGTTGACATTTTTATTATTGTTGTCGCGTTCTACTGCTGCATAAGCATTGCCGAAACGATCTACTGTGATGCCTTCGGCATCGGGATTTGAGGCAGAAGGATTTTGAGAATCTGCTCGGAATGCAAGGTTTTTTCCTGCTGGGGTAAATCCAGCTGCATAATCCAGAGAACCGTCTTTGTGAACATCCATAACCCAGAATGTTCCTTTTTTGTTGTTGATGCAGTAAAGCTGTCCGTTGTAGAAATCCAAGCCGGAAGAATCAGACTGGAACATGGAAATACTGTCATCATAGGTAGTTACTTCATCGCTTCCCGGCCAGGAAATAGCATGAGGAAAAGTGGGTTTTACTGCTTCCTGTGTTCCGTTGCTGCTTCCTTTAGTAGAAGCGGCAGACTCTGTTATCGCACCAGTTCCATCAGGAATCCGCGCATAGGTAACTGCGGCATGTGCACTCCAGGAATATTTTTCAACAAGTGTTTGGGTGCGATCAAATAAATTGACTTCATCGGGGGCACCTAAACCGAAATCAAAATGCACCAGCTGGTCGAATACAAAAAATTCGCCGGGATTCAGCACAGTACCTTCCGGAAGGGGAGTTGTTTTCTTATTTTCCAATCGGGAGGTGTTATCATCGGTAATATACCAACCGCTGATATCGACCGGTGCGGTTCCTTTATTGTAAATTTCTACCCAGTCTGTTGTATCACCATTTGATTCGATTTCATTAATTACGATATCAGAAGCAGTTCCCATTGTGTCCAGCTGTTTCTGTGTTTGAATCGTTACGATTACATTTCCTGTGATTTTCGTCAGGCGGTAGGTATTTTCAGCACCGGTATCCGCCGAGTCTTTTAAATTTTTATAGTTTTGATCGGCAGTAATGGAAAGCAATTCATAGCCAGATTCCACGCGAACTTTAAAATTCACCTGTCCATCACCGGTAATATCTAGTGCGCCGTCGGCAGAGCGTGCAACTGCGCTGGTTACATTGGTTTCATTCGGTGCTGTGTAATCTTTGGTGTAATAAAGATCGATTGCAGCATGTCCGTCGGTTTGAAATGTTACTTGATAACCTTCGGAAAGTGTCGTATTTTCTTCGGCAAATACGACTGCGCTCTGGCAGAAAAGCATGATCAAAATCAATGCAGAAAGCCAGAGTTGTTTTAAATCAGGATGATTTTTTGTGTGTTGCTTCATAATTAAACTCCTTTCAGTCATTTTCTGCGTCGAACTGAGAACGGATATGAGTGGATGTTTGGCGATATTTCGACGCAGAGCTTTGTGACCTTATATTTAGTCTAAGAGGTGTATGTGAAATCAAAAAGATAAAATTTGTCAAGTTTATGTGAAATAGAGTTTGATGAAGTTTGTGGGAGTTTGATGGAAAATGAATGTTGTAATCGGGCTTCTGCTTGTTGCGATAGCTTAAAGAAATCTGTTAGACAACAGAACAATACCTTAAAGCATGAGCGGTGACGTAGAATACGTCACCGCTCATGCTTTGAAATGTTATTTTATATGGTATATTTTAAACTTCTTCCTGTTTTAATACAGCGGCGTACCGCAACAGCTGTTTAAGGGAATGTACACCCAGTTTGGAGTAAATGTTTTTATTGTGAAAGCGCACGGTGGACTCCTGAATACCCAAAAGGGAAATGATCTCCTTTACAGTTTTACCCTGCAGGTACAGCTCGAAAACCGTCTGCTCTTTGGGAGTGAGTGTTTTCAGGCTGTTTTTGAAATGCTCATAGTCGTAGGGATCGATCTCATTCTTTCTGGAATAAGCAAGGCGTTTATTTTGCTTTTCGGTTTCGTAAAACTTGCTCTGCAATTCATTCGCGGTGTTTACCGCATCTGCTTTCTCACGGAGAAGCTTGTCCAATTCTTCTTCGGCTATCCGATCTTGTTCGGCAAGATAGACAAACAGGTCGGTGATTTCGGAAGAATATGCCGTGTTCTGTGAATATTCCTTTTTGCGGATACTGTCCAAGGCATTTTTGATAGGCTGCAAAAACCGCTTTGTAAAGAAAAGCGATAAACAAACAAGTTCGAGCGAAAATGTGATGATCAAAAGTATGATACGCAGTATATTAGCAGATGCCATATGCTCGTAATCCGATTTCGGAATAAGCACACTTATTGCCGAGGTAGAAGTACCGGGGCAAATGCGTATTTCCTTCGTAACACCGATATAAACTTCGTTTTCTCCGCAGTATTCGGTAAGACCGTCACCAAAGGATTTTAAGGTGAAGTTGTCGTACGGCTCTAAATAGTATTTGTTCAAAACACCTGAACTTAAGGTGGTTGATTCCGATAAAATCAAGTCCTCACTGCTTTTTGAAATGCAGAAAATCGCACGGTTAAACTCGGACGGCTGGGCAAATATTTGCTTAAAATAGCCCTCGTTGAGTTCAAAACCGCAAATTCCGTAAAATGTGCCGTCTTCGGACAGAAGGGGAACGGTCATTAGCATAACATGCTGATCCGTGCCGGGAAGCAGCGCCACATCGGTAATTCGATAGCTTTGGTTCAAGGGGAAGGCTGCTTCTGCCTTCAGCTCCTCGTAGTTGGGGAAATGCTCCGTGTTGAACTCCAATCGCCATTTGCGGTGTGGCATACAATTGTGGTCTTTCCCTACTTTGGCAATCCCTCGGTAAAGCAGAACTCGACTATCCGCAACCTCCAAGCTGTTGCGTTGAAGATAAATACCCGTGTGTGAGGTATCGGCATTTTGCACCTTTGAATTGACCTGTGCCTCCAGCATCACAAAGGTACCTGTGCAATCCGCTTCCCACAGCTTTTGCTTAACAGTGTCAATCAATTTTTCCTGCAAATTTTCAATATGCATTTCCGAGTCGTTAAGGTCAGAAAAAGTAATTTTATTTTCGTCAAGATAGTTTTCCAATATAGCGGTAGTGTTGTATGACAGCTGAATACTCATAACGGCAAGGTTGTCATAATAGGTATCAATCTGTCTCTCAAACAGCTCTGTTTGAAATTCAAGCATTTCGGATATGTGCTGTTTAGGGCTGGTAAAATGACATATTAAAAACATTCCCGCTACAAGCAGACCGCATAGCAACAGCACTAAAATGCACATATACCCGAACAGCGTTTGTTTAAGGGTTCGCTTTTTTGTTGAAATAACAGGCAGTTTCATACATTCACCGCCTTACTTAATATTTTTGAACTGCTCCCAAAGCTCGTTTGACAAGACTTCTGCGCTTTCACCGTTTTGATAGCGGTTCGGCATTGTTTTTTGAGATGCACGAAGAAAATCGTACAATGAATAAATCTTGTCGTAATATCCGGCAAAAGAAGGCTCACGTACAGTCGTTGCCGTATCATTTACTTTTTCTATAGCGTTATACAAATTTTTGTAAGCGTCTGATTTAAAACTGTAATCGGCAATCTTATCAAAGGAAGACTTATTTACAGGCATATAGCCCGTTTCAACGCAAAAATCCAGATTGCGCTCGGCATCGGTCAGCCAACGGGCAAATACCGTTGCTGCATCCGCCGTCTGCTCGGTGGTTTTATAGGCGCAAAGACCAACGCCTGCCTGAGTTACAAGCAAATCCTCGCCTTTGGCTGTGGGCGGCGGCAAAATTTGCAAATTCATCGGTTCAGAGATGTTGTTGGGATAGGTCACGGTATCGTTGTAATAAAGGATAGATGCCGTAGAGCCTAAGCCTGCCACAACCTCACCTGTCATAATCTGGGTGTTGGAATAAAGGTCGGAAACAATAATATGTCCCTTGGCAATTGCCTCGGCAAATTTCATATAAGATGTTTTGAAGGCTTCGTTTTCAAAGTCGTACCAGCCGTCAGCGGTATAAAAATCCTTTCCACCCTGCTCCATGGCATTCAGCTCAACGGCACGAATCGGAAAATCCAATGCACAGAAGGGCTTTCCGCCTGAATACTCATAATACTTTTCAGCAGCGGTCAAAAAACCGTCCCAATCGGATAGGCTTTCATAGGTAACACCCGTCACCTTTGAAAAGCGTTCAAACGGTGTTCCGGCAATAAAGAGCATATGTGTGGATTTGGAAACGGGAAATACCGACAGCTTTTCCTCTACCATACCGTCCTCCAAAAATTCAGGAACGTAATTTTCGAGTTCTTCCTCGGTAAATACGGTTTTCCAATCAAGCAGATTATCAGCCCCCAGCTCCGCAGCATTGTTGCTGTGGCAGAAAAACAGGTCGGGCATTTCCATAGCGCCTGCTTCCCCCTTTTGGGCGGTAAGCAGCTTTTCACCTATCTGTGCCGTAGAGGACATTAAAGATACATTGATAACGATTCCCTTTTCCTTGCCTGTCGTGCGGTTGAATTCCTCCACCAGCTTGTTCATTGGGGAATCCGCCTGTTCCCCATACACATGCCACATGGTAAGGGTAACGGGATTTTTGGGATCTAATTTTGTTTTGTCGGAGCAACCGGTGAGCAGTAACAGCGAAATTAGTCCTGTTAAAAACAGCGCCGTGAATTTTTTCATAAGTTACCTCCTTGGTATTTTGCAACATGTTTTTTCTATCTGTACTCTGTGAAACTACCCGTAATAACGTAATAAAATGAAAAAACTATCATTTTTTTGCTTTTCCCCTATCAATTCGGGCTTTTTTGGGGGGGATAAATAAAAATAAATCGGTATAATTATATTAAATTTTGTTGTTTCAGTCAATGACATCTCGGCAAAGGTAAATCTTAAGGAGGAGAATCTATGAAAAATTCAAAACGAATTCTGTCGGTACTTTTGGTACTTTGCATGGTAGTGACACTGTTTTCATCACTTACCATTCGTGCAAATGCCGAAACTACCAGAACAAGCGGCACCACGGGCGCCGTCACGTGGACGCTTGACGGCACCAAACTTACCATAAGCGGTAGCGGTAAAATGGGTGATTATGACAAATATGGCAATACAGCTTCTTGGGGAAGAACAATTACAGAGGTTGTAATTAAAAGCGGTGTAACAAGCATAGGTAAATACGCATTTTACGATTGTGCAAGTCTTAAAAGTATAAAAATACCGAATAGTGTAACAAACATAGACGAATATGCATTTTGGGGATGTGCAAGCCTTAAAAGCGTAACAATACCAAACAGCGTAAAAAACATAGGTAGTGAAGCATTTCGCTATTGTTTCGACCTTAAAAGTATAACAATACCAAACAGCATAAAAAGTATAGGTTGGTATGTATTTGAGAATTGTTCAAGCCTTGAAAACATAACAATACCAAATAGCGTAACAAGCATAGGCTATGGTGCATTTAAGAATTGTTCAAGTCTTAAAAGCATAACGATACCAAACAGCGTAAAAAGCATAGGCGATAGTGCATTTGAGAATTGTTCAAGTCTTAAAAGCATAACGATACCAAACAGCGTAACAAGCATAGACAGATATGCATTTGAGAACTGTTCAAGCCTTAAAAGCATAACGATACCAAACAGCGTAAAAAGCATAGGTTATGCTGCGTTTGATAACACTGCGTATTACAATGACACATCAAATTGGAAAAACGGTGTACTGTATATCGGTAAGCAGTTGATTAAAGCCGATTCAAAAAATATTCCAAACAGCTATTCAATAAAGAACGGGACATTGATACTTGCCGAAAGTGCATTTAAGAATTGTTCAAGCCTTAAAAGCATAACAATACCAAATAGCGTAACAAGCATAAGCGATTACGCATTTGAGGATTGTTCAAGTCTTAAAAGCATAACAATACCGGATAGCGTAACAAGCATAAGCGATAGTGCATTTAAGAATTGTTCAAGCCTTAAAAGCATAACAATACCAAATAGCGTAA
>CAZTHP010000008.1:25714-51801 GCA_964613155.1 uncultured Lachnospiraceae bacterium
CAAGAATCGGCTATGGAGCATTTGAGGATTGTTCAAGCCTTAAAAGCATAACGATACCCGCCAGTGTAAAAAGCATAGGTCTTGATGCGTTTTACAATACTGCGTATTACAATAACGTATCAAATTGGGAAAACGGTGCACTGTACATCGGTAAGTGGTTAATTGAATTTGATTCGAAAAATAATCTAAACAGCTGCTCAATAAAGAACGGGACATTGAAAATTGCCGATCAAGCATTTCTCTATTGTTCAAGACTTGAAATCATAAAGCTACCCGTCAGCGTAACAAGCATAGGTTATGCTGCATTTTGGGGATGTGAAAGCCTTAAAAGCATAACGATACCCGCCAGTGTAACAAGCATAGGCGAAGATGCGTTTCGCCATTGTTCCAATAAATTTGTGCTTTGCGGAAAAAGTGGTTCATATGCCGAGAAATATGCAAAAGCTAACAGCATTCCCTTTACTGCCTGCCGACACACCGACACATATATTACCGGCGCAAAGGCAGCCACCTGCACGAAAACAGGCTACACCGGCGACACTAAGTGTAATGCTTGCGGTGTTCTAAAAACTAAGGGTAAGACGATCAACAGTATTAAAAGCATTGAACTTACCGCTGCAAAGTACGTATACAATGGCAAAACAAAGACACCCAATGTAGTCGTGAAAGACACCAAGGGCAAGACTCTTAAAAAAGGCACGGATTACACTGTAACGTATGCAAGCGGTCGTAAAAACGTTGGAAAATATACTGTTAAAGTAACCTTAAAGGGCAATTATTCCGGCAATAAAACATTAAGTTTTAAGATTAATCCGGAAGCGACTACTTTAACGAGTCTTTCAGCAGGCAAAAAGCAATTCACTGTAAAGTGGAAGAAGCAGTCGACCCAGACTACCGGCTACGAGATACAATATAGTACTTCGAAAAATATGAAGTCAGCGAAAACCGCAACTATTTCCAATACAAAGACGACCTCGACTACTGTCAAGAGTTTAAAGGCATCAAATACTTACTATGTACGAATCAGGACCTACAAGACGGTTAAGGGAACGAAGATTTATTCTGCGTGGTCAGCTATCAAAAATGTCGAAGTGAAGAGATAACGAGGAGTTTGTAGCTAAGGTAAAAGCGTGTGAAATTGTTCAAGCGATTTGTGCTCTTTATGCTGCTGCGGGTGTTTAAGTAGTTCTACTTTACAAATCAAGGTGTTACAAAGCATAGAGAGATGATAACAACAATGGAAGAATTCAACAATGGAAGAATTACAAAAATTGGATGATTTGAAAAAAAGTATCGATCGAATCCGGGATATGGAGGTTTTATTTGAAAAAGTAACCACAGCGTTGAAACAAGCGCCGGATGCTGTGCATGGTAACTGTCATCATGAAATTCAAAACAAACAGAGAATTCAAGAATATCATGAATATCAAGAAAGTATTGTACGATTGCAGGATTATTATTCAAATGGGAATTGGCTGCATGACTATGAGTTGGATGAGAAGAAGCTGCTGCCACCAGAATTAAAAAGAGGTGTATTGTCACAGGATGGTCTTTATGATCTGTTGTGCCAGGTGACAGCGGAAAAAGAGAGCGAGTAAGGATGCGTGACAGTGTGAGTGAGACGTTGGGAAATTAAAAAGTAACACAACGCTGGCCTTTGAGGGAATACAAAGGCGAAAAGAGCATGAAAAAAAAGAAAGGAGAAGCTGCTAGACAAATGCAATTTTTGTCCTTATTTTGAGCAGCAAAATAGGAGCAATGAAAAAGATGAAACTAGTGTGTCGCTTGTTTATGATCTTAGCTCTAAGTATTGTCTTAGGAGTAGGATTACAGGCACAGAACGCTTTCGCAGCATCTTCAGATGAGATCAATACGAAAATCATCGCTGGTTCTGAAAACGGAAAAGCATTAAGCTACGTTTGTCCCGGTCAGACGGTGTATCTCATGGAAAAGGAAGTAGAAGCTTTGGCGGAAAGCAGCGAAGAAGCTATGGAAGCTTATATGTTAGGAGAGATACAGGTTCAATGGTTTAAGGAAAAAGCGGGCAATGTTACGAAAAGTGAAGTGCAGAACACATTGTCCTATGTTCTTGGCACTAGTACAAACTTTGCAGATGCAAAATCTTATTGCGGCAGTAAAATTTATGCAAAGATTACTTTAGGAGATAAGACTTTAACAACGTCTAAAGTGCAGGTGGTTTCTGACACGACAGAAGATGGACTGATGCTTACTCCTGGTAAGAAACTTACCATTAATCATGGCGGTGGAATAATAGGTACTCATGCATGGAATATCAAACTTCCGAAAGATGCAAAGGTAACGATCAATCTTACCTCAACCGCAACGATTGATTGGGATAAGGCGCATGTACTTTTCCGGGATCATAATGATGATCATGAGTATCGAGTAAATGCCGGTGAAAAGAGAACCTTTTACGTAGATAAGGCTGGAACATACAAACTTTGGGTCAACAATGTTTACAAAGAAGCAAGTTATTCCATTACGATCACAACTTCAACCTTTACGTGGGGAAAAGTAACGGTATCTGGTTTAGACAAGGCTGTAATTGATAAAAATAGTATTCCATTAACGATTAAGTTAACTGGCGCAGATAGCGGAGTAAAATTATCAAACTGGAGTTGTAGTACGGATCCTCATAATAACTCAGGAGATCTGTCCGGAACAAAGGCAACTGCTTATTTACGAACAACGACTTCAACGATAGGATACCAGAAGTTGCATGTCACTGTTTACCATGATACGAAGGGATTTAAAAAATTTACCTTTGAATTTCCGATCAAGCCTGCCGCTGTTAAGAATTGTACGTTATCATCCCTTTTTGTAACGAATAATTCTGTAAAATTCACGGCATTGGGAAGTCGCTCGAATGGATCGAAGATTTTGATCCAACAGTATAAATCTGGTAAATGGAAAACCGTTAAAACCGTTAAACCGGGAACTTCCAGTGCGACGATCAAGAATCTGAAACAGAATACGACTTATAAATTCCGTTTGATGGGATATATCCCGGCAAGTAATGGAAAGAAAGCCATTACAGGAGCTCCGACCAAGACATTGACATTTAAAACCGGATACAATAAAAAACCTGCTGTGAAATCTGTTACCTGCACCGGGGCAAAGATTGGCTATGTAAAGAAACAGTGGCATTCAGGTCATTGGTCAGGAGGTACATGGTATGATGGTTTCTATACGGGTGGTTATTATGTAACAACGTATAAGATCAAGGTAACATTAAAGAGTAAATTGTCTGGTCAGTTAGGTTTACGAATCAACGGTGATACAGTGGCTGGAAAAGGAACTACATTTACAACAACAGTAACGAAATCTGGAAAATTAAAAGGCAGCAAGGCTACTATTAATATTCAAGGATATCGTTCTGAATCTTATATTGGATGTACGCCTACAGTATCAAAGACGGCAACGATTAAGTAAGGGAAAATTGATCGTAAGAAGAATCGAATGATTCGCTGAAATACTATAAGTTTAGGGAGGAATCGACGAAAGTCGATTTCTCTTTTTTGATAAGGAAAATGCTGCCCGTTCAGGACAGCATTTCTTGAAATAATTTCGCTTCATTTCGTTCTACTGCAAAATAATTTCGTTTTAACGTTACTTTTTAACTTTTGCTGTTTTTACTTTGCTCCAGCTGCTATATACTATTCCATCCACTGTTTTTTTATAACTTCTGACCTTTACATAATATGTTTTTCCGCCGGTAAGTTTTTTGATCGTTGCACCGATCTGGCTGTTTTTGGAAGCGGTTAGTTTGTTCGTGTTTTTCTTGAAGTTCTGGTCAGTGGAGATCATAAGCTCATATCCAGTTACAGTTCGATCTCGTTCCCAGCTGATGGTCAACTGACGAGATGCGTTTGATTTTACCGTGGAAAGTGACAGCTGTTTCGGTGTGATCGTTACGGTGATCTTTTTGCTAACAGAGTCTTTGTTTGGCTTGGTTGCCCGTACTGTGATGACAGCTTTACCAGGAGCTTTGATCGTTACGTTTCCTTTGGAAGAAACGGCTGCAACTTTTGCGTTGCTGGTTTGATATTTTACAGAAGCTCCGGATTCTGCGGATACGCCTAATGAAAAGGCTTTGCTGTTATATTTTTTATGGAAAGCAGTTTTCGGAACCTTCAAAGTGACAGGATCTGTTACGGTGACTTTTACGGTGACAGATTTTGCTGCCTGATAATTTCCGGTTTCCGGTGCGCTGACGGTAATGGTTGCTGAGCCTTTTCCTACAGGGAAGAGGAGTCCGTTACTGGATACGATGACAACAGAATGATCGGAGGAACGATATTCTGGTTTGGCATCACCACTTACCGATGCACCGACAGAATTTTTTCCATTGCCGCTTCCGCATTTGAGCTGGAGTGTACTTTTGGATACGCGAATCGTTTGTTTGGCTTTTGTGATTGTAAAATACTGAATAGTCGTTCCTTGATATTTTCCGTTTCCTGTAACTAGTACTTGGGCGGTTCCGGCATTTACATTACAACGATATTCTAAATGATAACGATCCGGTTCTACGAGATTTCCATCATAGTCGGTAACGGTTACTTTAGGTGTTTTTGCTTTACCATCGTAAACATAGTTTGTTTTTTCCAGTGCAACTTTTAATGTGAATTTTTCAATGTTTTCTGCGACTAATCGATCCAGAGCAATTTTGGCATTTTTTACATAGGCATATAGTTCTTCTTTTGTTGAAAGCCCTCCTTTATAGGCGTTTTTCAGCTTCTGAATTTCTGCATCGACAACGGTTTGAATCTTTTCGTGCATACTTACGGGGTAATCTTCAGGATTCAGATAATTTTGAATTTCTTCTTTCAAAAGATCGTGGATGTGTTCCCAAAGTCCTTCTTCTTTTATCTGCATAATAGTGGCTAATTTCATGGATTCTAATGATTCGTCCCATGTTCCATAGCGCACATACTGATAATCCCAGCCGTTCGGTCTGGTTTCATCTGCACCGTTGGTGTCTGCATAGTCCAGAACTTCTAAAAGCTCCATTCCATAGCGGTAGGTTTGGGCGGCTTTTTCTTTCCATGCATCTGGAAATTGTGCTGCAAAGCTTTCTGCATCTGGGAAATCGCGGATAGAAGTAATTCCATCGGTCAGCTGTTTTTCCACGAATGTGGAAAGCTGGGGGAGTGTATCGGCGGTCAGACGATATCTTGCTATCACATGAAAAGTTCCCTCATAGTCACCCCAGCTCCATTTCAAATGATAGAGTCCAGGATATTTCGCATAGATTTTTCCATTTGCTAAACGGATTTCGTTTGGAATTTCCGAATAGGGAAGTCCTACTTTTGTAATGCCATCGCTGTATAGAAAACCTGGGTTTTCCTGGCTGCATCCAATAGATTCTCCGTTTTCATCGAAAAAATGATATTGATATCCGTACATGCGAACCGTATCACTTCCGTTGATTTCACCTGTTTCAAAATCTGTTTTGGTCAGTACATACGGAATTGAATCGCTGTAGGAGACTCCGTACTCGGATTTTGTGACGGTACGACATCCTTTTCGTTTGACCTGAATTTCGTAATATTCTTTCGTGCCATTTTCACGAGAAACGATCATGTACAGGATTTTGGTCACGGATTTTGTAGTTTGGCTCGAAGGAAGATAGATTTTGGGGTTGGAATAATAGCCGTCTTCTCCTTTTTCGAGAAAGGGAGCATATAATTGCTCAGTGGTGCGGTCATAGTCATATGCAATCTGAACCTGATCATTTTCACCTACAACCGGCAGAAGATAGATGAGATCATTTTCGCTTTTACTCGCATCCGCTAATTCAAATTCAATGTTAACGATTTTCCAATTTTTTCCATTATAAGCGGTTGTTTCTCCTGTGACAGAAGCATCTACTACCTTTGCGTTGTTCAGATGTGCTTTCATCGCAAAGGATGTAGTTTTTTCCACCGATTGCTCCTCAAAGGAAATTTCTGACAGCCGGGAAATTTCTCTGTTTCCGGCTGCATGGAGAGTAGATGCGGGCACAGAAAATGCCAGCACGATACTTAAAACCAATCCACATATTTTTTGATACTTCACTTTTTCAGTTCCTCCTGCTATTGGGCATCATTCTTCTTCTGGTGCAATGATGTACATTTTTCCGGTTTTTTTATCTTCGTACACCGTTCCTTTGGATTCAAATCCGCTGCTGATATTCCCTTCACTGTCAATGATACCATCACTTTTTACTTCAACCGTTTCTTCCACGGGAACTTCTTGTTGTTTTCCAGCCAGATCGACATTATAAAACATAATGACTGACATCATCAGCCCACAAGCGAGAACCAGCATGGCATCTACAAGGTTGGCTACACTTTCCATGGGATTGATATTTTCTCCGTCGAAAAGGCTGTTGTTTTTATTTCGTAACCCTTTTTTCTTAATCATCGTTTTTACCTGTTAAACTAAGTTTTTATCATCTAAATGAAAGCTTCTATTATCTAAACCAGAGCTTCTTCTATTTAAATGAAAGCCTCTATTATTTAAATCAGAGCTTCTGCCATTCAAATGAGAGCTTCTATCGGCTAAACTAATGCCTCCATTACTAATTCTATATTTCCAATTGCGCGTGTATACCAGCGTTTGCGGATTGCAGAAAGGACACTGCACACAGCTGCACTGATCATACCGGCGATTGTGGTGTCAAATGCCATTTCCATTGAATTGGAAAGTGTTTGTGTGTCACCTCTCCCCAGAGCTACAATACCCGGACCAAGCGGTATCAAGGTTCCGAGAAGTCCAAACATGGGTCCTAATTTTGCAGCCATTTCAGTAATTCCAAGAATCTTTCCGTAGTGTTCTTCTTGTTCTGCGAGCAGTCGGGAAGCAATCGCCCGCCGCATATCCTCTGTCATAGTCTCAGAGTCAATAAGCTCCATGAGGAGTGCTTTTTCGCCGCGATAGAGACTGCTGCTATTAACCAGTGCTTTCTTTTCTTCGGTTCCAACATTTTGAAGCTGTTTTGCCAGTTTTACAAAGTTGGTTTTAAAATGTTTTCGTTCGTAAAAGAATTCCACTGCTACATGTCCTGTCTGGATTACGGTAATGATCATGAGCAGGATCAAGATGATGCTGCATGGTACAGTCAAGGCTTGTCCTACTGTATGTAAAATATCTGAAAGTGAAAGATTCATAGATACCTCCGGATTTTTTATTTTTGGTTATTCTTTCGTTTTGATGTTTTTCACACTGCTCCAGCTGCTGTAAACGGTTCCTCCGGAAGATTTTTTATAGCTTCGGATTCTAACATAGTATGTTGTTTTTCCTTTCAGCCCTTTGGCGGTATAGCTGACCGTTTGATTTTTGCTGATCGTCTGTGTGAGGACTTTTTTCGTAAACTTCTGATCGGATGCAATCTCCAGGATATAACCGGTTGCTTTGCTGTCACGTTTCCAGGAAGCCGTCAGCTGTTTGGATTTTGAGGACTTTAAGGTTGGAGCCGCTAATTTTTTGGGCTTTACGGTAACAGTTATTTTCTTTACAGCAGTACCCATGCCATTTGCTTTTGCAGAGACTGTGATCGTGGCTTTTCCTGGGCCTTTGATGCTGACTTTTCCGGTTTTGGAAACTGTCACAACCTTGGTGTCACTTACCTTACAGGAATAGGAAGCACCTTTTGAAACCTTGATTCCAAGGGAGAATGCGGAGTCTCCGTAGGTTTTAGTAAAAGATGTTTTGGAAACCTTAAGGTCAGGGACTGCAAGCACCTTTACAGTCAGTTTGATGGATGATGACTGCTGGTAATTTGCATTTGCTTTAGCATAAACCGTAATGGAAGCCGTTCCTTTTTTCAAAGGTTGAATCTTACCGCTTGATGATACTTTTACAATGGATGGATTCGAGGAACGATAGACAAGAGTTCCTTTTCCTGATGCACGAACACCTGCTGTAAAAGCGGAATCGCCGACCTGCTTGGTAAAGGAACGTGTTTTGGCAGTTACTGTTTGTGTCGCTTTACGGATAGTAAATTTCAGTGTAACTTTGCCGGTATAATCTCCTTTTCCAACGACAACGGCTTGACCGCTGCCGGCATTTACATTGTTCTTATAAGTAATGGTATAGTTTTTTGCACTTACGGTTTTTCCGTCTTGATCGGTTACGGTTACACCTGGTGTTTTGGCCGTTCCATCATAAACATAGGAAGTGCTGCGTAAAGCGGCACGAATCTCAATCCGAAGTCCTGCTTCCAGCTGTGGCTGAAGGGTATCGATTGCTGTACGAAGTTCATTTACGGCATTGGTACGAATCGAATCCGTCGTAAGGGCATAGCCGTAGGAATCTTTCAGTACTGTTCCAGTATCTTCGATGCTGTACTGTCCGTTTGCGCCAGCGTATAAGGGTTGATCGGTCGGATAGTTTTCTTGAATTTTCTTTAATTGATCGATCGCACTTTGATATTCTGCCAGCTTTTCCTGAACAGAGGAGCGGTAGTCCTTTGGATTGAGCGAAATACGTTCTGCTAATTTCAGGTAATAATCCGCAGCTTCATATGGATAGACTGCATGAATTCTTACCTTACTTTGCACTTTTCCCGTTTCATCGGTAATGGATAACCAATAATCACCGCCTTTTTGGGCATACAAAGTACCGGAAGTTTTATCAGATACTTTGTCAGATACAAGATATAACTCATCTGCGCTATTTAGAGAAGGGCTTTCCAACGCCAGATCATGGCGAGGATTTCCTTCGGAGTCCCAGCCTTTTAAATCGACTGCTTCAAGACTCCAGTTTCCGCTTAAAAGAGCCGGAGCAGATGCATCCCATTGATTTAACAGCAGAGGCTGACTTTCCGAATAGTGATGGAAAATAGCTGCATATCCGGTTCTTTGTACGTTGATCTTGTAAAAAGTTTCAATGCCGTCTGTCACGAGCTTTCCATACAGAACAGCGGTCTCTTTTTGAGGGGAGCATCCACCTGTAAAACAGCCTGCCTCGCCTTCGGCATAATAAATACCATTCTTCTCAGTCAGAAGTTCTGTGATTTCTCCATTTTCATAACGTCCGCCAATGACCAGTGTACTTTCGCCTGGAAGCTGTGCGCGGATACGAAGACGGTTTTGGGCAACATCCTGCGCATCTGTATGTTGGAACGTTATATTTATAAGGAAAAAGTCGCGTCCATTTTCCTGGATCACATCCTGTGTAAATTCCGCTTTGCGGACACGACCAGTATTTAACTGGCAAAGAAGTCTCAGATCGGTACTGTAATTATGGTCGGTTTCCAAAGCAATCTTATGTCCATTTCGATAGCCGATCGCGGTATTTCCTTCCATTAAAGCGTGATTGCTTTTTGTAAAAGCAAGCTGAGGAGTACCTTCACTGCCTGACCAGGTAAAGGTTACTTTTCCGATGCAAAGTCCTTCCAGTGTGTTGGTAGAAATCTCTCCATTTCTGCGTCCAAACACGACCATACTGGAAGCATCGGTCTGAGAAAGTTTTTCTAATTGAAATTGCATCTCACCAGAAAAACTTACATTTTGAATATCGTTCGGATCATAGGTGAGATTCATCGCAATGGTATCTGCGACAGCACTATAGAGCATCACAGATGCCGTTACAGTTTCTCCTGGATGATAGGAATCTTTTTCAAATCTCAGCTGTAATCGAGAATCGCCCTCCGTATCGGTTTTAGAGTCGTTTACTGCACCGACAATGATCGAGTAATCTTTTAAATTGATATAGGTATCCGAATCTATATCGTAAATAGTTTCGTCTTCATCGGCTTCTGCTGATGTGCCAAGATAGGGGAGAATGGCTTCGATATCGGCTTCATTTAAAAGAGAGTCTTGATTTACATCTCCCTGTGCGTGCACGTATACTTGATAGGTTGGAAGCTCTACACCTTCTTTTAAGCGATATTCCTTTGGCAGATTAGGAGAAAACTGATAAATACCCGGAACTTCTTCTTGATATCCATCTTTGCATTCCCAGCTGATATTCGTTAAATTGATGTTTTCTTCTTTCGTTCCATCATGCTTGACTGCACGCAGGTAAGAAGGGAAATCAATCTGTTCCAGCTTCGTTCCGTATTTTACATGAGAGCTTGTATGATCTGAATCGTAAAAGCTGACATTTGTAAGTACATTTTTAGCCAAAGCGGTTTCTAACGTAATACTATCTGAATAAATCAGAGAATTTGAAACATCCAGTTGGATTGCGTATTTTAAGCAGTTTTCATAGGCTGTACGAATACTTGTATCTTTCAGAAGCTCGGAATCCTTTCGAATTGCAGCAAGTGAGCGATACAATTTTGTCATATCGATCGTATTGTTGTCTTTGAGGCTGGGATCTCCGCCAGTATCTCGTCCCATTCCCATTAAGGTAAATTGCCAACGGACTACCTGATTATTTGCAGCTTTTACAGCTCCGGCAGAATAGATTGGAAATTCACCATTGACGGTGTACATCCAGCCGGATTGTCTGGTGTAGTCAAATTCTCCTAGATAATCGGGTGTATAATCTTCATAAAGTTTAAGCCCGGCCTGTTTGATGGAATTTGTTATATACTGAGGAATGGAGACTTCACCTCGATCAGGGTCCCATACATCTGCCAGATAAAAAGATACGCTCCATTCATTGCCATCGTTATAATATTTGAGACCATTTTCTTTCAGTACCCGTAGTGTGACTTCTGCTACGGATTCTCCTTCGTAAAAAGGCGCATACTGTGGTTCGATGATATACCCTTGTCCCAGAGTTGCTTTTTCGACGGAAATGACGATTTGCCCTGCCGGTTCTTTGGCATATCCTTGTGTGGGAATCAGCCAAAATAACAGGAGACCCAGACATCCTATTAATAAAGTCCGTATTTTTTTCATAAATAAATCCTTTCGTTTGTCATATGACGTTTTGATAAAAACGAAGTATACTTTTGCTATAAGCAGTACGTGGTTTTCTGGTTTACAGTTTTAACAATGTCGCATACTCTGTCCGTTGCATCGTAACTTAGCAAAAATGTATAGGGTCATTGGTTTTATCTTATTGGTTTTATCTTATTGGTTTTATCTTATTGGTTTTATCTTGTTAGTTTTATCTTGTTAGTTTTACTTCGTTGGTTTGATTTCCTTGATTTTAAATTCCCTTTGTTTTTTGAAAGCTTCCTGTAATCCGCCCCAAACAGTCAGCGCAAGCAGCAGCAATAGAATGGGAAATAGATTAGAGGTATTTTGCTGTATTTCTTTATCCCCTATGATTTCTGTGATTTTCCAGTTTTTTCGTACCTGTGAATTTTCTGCTTTATCAGCAGTGGGTTTACCGCCGCCGCCGTTTTTTCCGGGAGCCTCTGTTTTCATTGACACCACTTTTTCTGGTGTTGTGGTGGTTACTGCTGGTGCAGCAGCTGTGCCGATTTTATCAAGAGGAGTTTCACCATTTAATTCTATGCCGCTGCCTTCTGTGCGGTGTGTGGAACCAGAAGCGGTATCTTCTGTCCATTCGAATTCTAAACTGCCGTTTCCAGTTCCAGAGCCGTTTCCACTTCCAGTACCGGTTCCATCTCCAATGCCATTTCCGCTTCCGGATCCGTATCCATTGCCGGAACCATTTCCGTTCCCTGTTTCACCGCCTGATCCGGAGGTTCCATTTCCGCCATTTTCCGGCTGGTTTCCAGTTCCGCTTCCAGAACCGCCGTTTCCTGTGTCATTTACAGGTTCTTCTACAATTACTGTAATGGTCTGCATGGGTTCTCGGTTGCTGTTAGGCGGAATCTCAAATCCTGGATATGCTGGATTTAATTTTGATTTAAACCGGTAAATACCAGGTTTATTGCCGTCAAAACCATCTAAATCCTTCCAGATTACAGGAATGGTGATTCTTCCTCCTGTATCACCGGTTCCTTCTACAGCGTACATTTCCAGATTTGGAAGAATAAGATCGCCTAATTTTGTTCCGATTGGAACTCTTTGTGTCAAAATATCTGCATCTAATGGAATGGTTTTCTTCACTCGGATTGTAAGGGAACGCTGCGCGCGTTCAACGTGGATTTCTGGAGCGGTTATGCCATCCATCAGCATATATCCTGCTGGTAATATTGCCTGAAAGCGGTAACGCCTGCTGTCATATTCCTTATCGTTATAGACAGGAGTTTCTTCCCAGGTGATTCCATGAATGGTTACATGCTCTCCATCGATTACAGCAGTGACCGAAGTTGGCAGTGTTAGCTCACTGCGTGGTGTATCCCAGAGAGCTGTTTGATTTGCAATTTCTTCACTTAATGGAAGAAAGGCGGTGATCTTACGGCCAATTTCGGAACGTCTGTAGCGTTCTATTTCCTGTATGATCGTTTCGGTCTGTGCACTGATTAAATCCTTTTGTGCCTCGGTGAGAGAACTGGTCGAATAATCTTTAAATTGCTCATATACCGAAGACGATTCCTGGATTGCATTTAAAAATCGATCTGCGGCACCTGCGGCATAGATGCGGTCACTATTTTGGGTTGAATCCAGAAGTTCCTGTGCTTTTTGAATTTCCAGTTTGAGATATCCATTGGCATATCGCACTGGAACGGTAACCTGTTTTTCGAGATGGTTAATTCCGTCGTCATAGACAAAGGTGACTACGTTTTTACCGACCTTTAAAAGATCGATCACAAAAGCTCCGTAAGAGGATTCACCTGTCCAGTAGAAAATACTTTCATCTGATACCTGCATTTTCAGATGTCCTTTTTTGATCGCGGATCCAACGGTGATGTTCTCTCCCCTGGAATCAGTTAGGTTAAGTCCGGGAACAAAGCTGTATTTTCTGTAAGGGTCCGAGGAAGCGATATAAAGATCTCTTGGAATATTGGTCAGATACATCGCAGCTTTTCCGTCTTTATTGACCGTGATTACATACGTTTCCTGTGTAATTTTATCCTTTGCCGTTACGGTGATCATAATATTGAACGAATCAGAACGATAAAATATCTTGCCGGAATATACTGCTGCCTTGTAATACCCGTTTTCTTCTTTGATCGACGCGCTTGTGCCGTCCAGTGCACTGCCGCCGGTAACTAAAATATCCTGTTCTGCATATTTTTTGCCGACTTTTACATAAATGATATTGCTGCTGCGCGCTTCCTCAAATGCATCCATCGAAAGATTAACGGTATAACGTTTTTTGGCAGATGAAAAGGAACCCAGATAGTTTTTACTGTCCACATCATTTACATACAGTTCCAGTTGATTTAAGAGAGTATCTGTAACGGTTTCGTCATTTGTTTGTTCATTTCGTAAAATTTCCACAGCTGTTGTAGAAACCGCTCCAGTATAATTGGGAAGTCCATTTTCCAGCAGCTGCTCATATCCAAAGCAGCGGATGAAAAAAAGATTTTGGCCAACTGCAAGATCGATCGGTTTACTTTCAATCGTGTAATTGACACTCTTTTCTCCGGCAACATACTCGAATTCTTCCAGAATATTTCCCTGGTTATCGGTTAGATGTGCCTTATACACTTCATTGGCATTCAGATGAATCTTCCATTGTAACCGGCATCTTTCGTGATTGGTAACGGCGGTAGATACGTTACCGTGCTTTGTAAAGGTGCTGATATTACTGTCATCATTCGTTCCTTTTGCATTCAGCATCTGCAGATTGCTTAACGTATCGGTTACTCCATATGAAAATGTGTGAAAAATATAAGTATTGCTGTATCCGGTTAGATCATTTACTAACCGAAGGTCATTTCCGCTTTGGGAATATTTGTAGGGAAGGATAATCGTACAAAAACCATCTTCTTCTACAGATTGCTTCACGCCGTTTAGATAGACACTGACATGTTCTTCAATTCCAAGTTTTAGTGTTTTGGTTGTAGTTCCAGGAGAACCTTTTGCACTGAAAAAATAATCGTTAATTTCCGGTTGGAAGTCGGGATATAGTTTACTCAGTGAACTGCCGCCGATCACTTCCAGTGATTGAATAAAAGGGGTCTTTGCCTGATGATTCAGTAAAATTTCAATGCCAGCCTTGACATTTTTCACAATTTGCTCAATTGCTTCTGGTGTTGTGGCTTCCTCTATTTCTAAAATACCCGTATCAATGCGATTTTGGATTATATTTTTTTCGTCTTTATTTTTTCCTTCCGATATTATGGCACAATAGTTGGTTAATTCTTCTTTTGCAGTCTTTTTGGCGTATTTTAATTCCTGTTCTTTGGAATCGTCGGTTTCACCTGTAGATTCTGTTTCTCTGGAATCGTCGGTTTCACCTGTAGATTCTGTTTTTTTGGAATCGTCAGTTTCACCTGTAGATTCTGTTTCTCTGGAATCGTCAGTTTCACCTGTAGATTCTGTTTCTCTGGAATCGTCGGTTTCACCTGTAGATTCTGTTTCTTTGGAAGCATCTGTTTTACTTGAAGATTCGTTTTCCTTGGAATCGTCGGTTTTATCTAAAGTTTCATTTTCGTTTGAATCTTCGGTGTCAGCAGCTTCCGAATCAGCTGTGGATTCTGTGATATCGATGGATTCCGAAGCAGTTGTAGATTTTGTGGGATCAGTGGATTTTGATGCAGCTGTGGTGTCAGCGGCAGTCTTGTCTTTCAAAGAGACAGTTGTATCCGGGCTGGGGGTTACCGTAGAAACAGACGAAATAGCGTCAGAAAAAGTTGAGGTCTGCAGCGTTGGAGTTTCTTCATGCAGATGCGTTTTTGCTTCTACAGAGGAAATCATCATATTGGCTGTTAAAGCAGCACTCATGATAATAGCTGTAATTTTCTTCAAATTCATGTTTTTACCTTTCCTTAAAATCAGCCTAAAGCACAGGAGAAAATTCTCCTGTGCCTTAAACTGGATTTTCTATCAAATGTGGGATGAACCTAAATTTTGCAAATTGAACGTAACACATAAATGAGTGAAAGTTGATGGAAATCCCACACAAAGACTTGTAAGCAAGTCTTGAAGTTCTGTATTATTTTTTGATTTCTGCGGTTTTGGATTTGCTCCAGCTTCCATAAACGGTTCCATCTGCTGTTGTTTTATAACTTCTGATCTTGACATAATATTTCTTTCCACCGCTGAGTTTTTTGAGAGTTGCAGCTGTGGTTTCATTTTTCTTGATCTGTGTTTTTACGACATTTTGCTTAAATCCTTTATCCGTAGCAGCAATGATTTCATATCCTGTAACACTCTTATCACGTACCCAGGATACCTTCAGCTGTTTGGATACAGAAGATTTCAGAGTCGGAGCTGCAAGTGTTTTGGGTGTGATTTTAATGGTTACTTTCTTTGTTACAGAATCTTTGTTGCTCTTAGTTGCTTTGACGGTAATCACAGCGACACCGGGCGACTTAACCGTTACTGTTCCTTTACTGGAAACGGCTGCAACTGCTTTATTGCTTGTTTTATAAGTCAGTTTTGCGCCGGATTCTGCTTTGGCACCAAGAGAGAATGCTTTGCTGTTGTATTTTTTGCTGATGGATGTTTTGGAAACAGACAGGTTAACGTAATCTTTTACAGTAACCTTGATCGTTACAGTTTCGGATGCTGCATAATTACGGGTTTCAGGAGAAGAAACGGTGATTTTTGCTGTTCCTTTTCCTACCGGATAAATCTTGCCTTTGCTTGTAACGATTACGACGTCAGTATTAGAAGATTCATAATCCAGTCTCATATCACTGTCTACGACTGCGGAAATTTCTTTTAATGCATCTCCTTTGGTAAGTGTGTAGGCAGTTTGTGCCACAGTCAGCTTCTGTGGTGCTTTTGCAATTGTAAAGTCAAGAATTTTCACAATGCCTTCGTATTTTCCTTTTCCGGTTACGACAGCCTGTGCGGTTCCTGCATAAATATTATTTTTATATGTAATTGTATAGTAGAGTTTGTTTAATGGATTACCACTTGCATCGGTAATTGCGACAGAGGGTTCTTTTGCAGTTCCGTCATAAACAAATTCTGCTGCATCTAATACGGCGGTAAAGCTATTGACGGCATGTGCAGCTTTTGCCATTTCATCCAGAGTATTTAAAGTTGTTTCATGGATTTCGGTAAGCATAGTATCTGTAAGTGTTCCGTTTTTATAAGCCGCATCGATTTTTTCTAATGCTTCCAGGATACATGCCTCTGCTGCTTCTTTTTGATCTCCGAGTTTTTCGGTATTGAGGTAATTCTGGATATCTGTTTTGGTTTCTTCTAACTCATCTTTCAGATCATAGTAATAGTATTCCCAGATACCAGATTCCACGATTTTAGCAGCTGCTCCGATTTTGGCAGATTCTGTGTCTTCTGACCAGCCAACTTTATCTGGATTGGATGCAGAAATGAGCCAGTCCCAGCCGCCTTCTTTGTTGCTGTCCAGATTCGTATCATATTGCGTCTGAACTTCGTGTAAAAGGGTATATAATTTGGCAGCATTTTCTTTCCACTCCTGGGGAAATGCTGCTGCAAATGCTTCTGCTGTTTCGATGTCAAACAGGTTCACAGTGCCATCTGTTTTGCATTTATCTACGACCGTTAATCCTCTTGCACGGGAATAGCTGCTGCGAACAAAATAACTGATCTTCTGACTTTCATATTCTCCTGTAATTTCATAAACACCTGGATATTTTGCATAGCAATAACCATCGTTCATCCAAATGCCTTCTGGAAGACTGGTTACTCCCGGCATGGAGATTGCTGTCGTTCCTTCACTGCCCTGATTTGGAATCTCGGATTTTTCGATTGTAATTTTATCTCCATTTTCATCATAAAAGGTAATACAAGATCCGATACTGGAAGCTCTTGCTTTCTGTGCTGCAATTCCGGCATCTTCTGCCCACATAACGCCCAAAGCATAGGGATTTGCTGCACTGCATCCATAGGAGCTTGGAGTGGTAGCAACAAATATTGCTTTATAGCCTTTGCGCACGATATTGAGCTTATAATAGGCTTTGGCTTCACCATTTTCATCATATACGATGGCATATAATGCTTTGGTCTCTTTTTTAGGCGGAGTGCTTACGGAGATACTTGCACTGCTGAGTGACACATATCCTTCGTCTGTTTCGTCTGCTTTCAAAATATTATTCAAAGTTTTTTTGCTGCTGTTATATCCCGTTCCGATCTGTACGTAATAGCCATCAGGCGCAGAAAGAGAGGTTTTGATCTTGATGGGCAGCTTTCCGGATTCGCTGGAATCACCTTGATAGGTCATGTCGATAACATTCCAGTTCTCTTTGCTGAAAAGTACAGTCTCACCGGTATCAACTACCGTCTCAATTGCTTTTGCGCCCACTTTTCCCTCCGCGGAAAACTTGATCTGGGCTTCTTCGCTGGGCAGATCACCTTCGGCAGCAACAGATGCCATTGCTGTTACATCTGAATATTTCATTTCCGCTGCAAATGCACTGGAGGGAATCGTAGTTACCGCCATTCCCACTGCTAAGGAAAACGCAGACAAGCGTTTCCAGAATTCGTTTCGTTTCATGTTCTTCCTCCTAAAATGTAATCTGATACCAGGGGAAACGGTCTAAAAATACATGAGCTTGCTCACGGTACCGGGTAATCCACAGGTATCATAGTTGAGGGATTTTTACCTCAACATAGTGTGATATTTTAGGTAATAAAAAAAGCCGTACCGATACGGCACGACCCATTTGTATAATACCGTGCCAACCTGAACTCGAGGTTTTCTGCACAATACCGCAAAGATAGATCTGACTTGTAGCATAATAAATGCTCATCACAGTAGCGTTCCTGTTCCGGATTCTCACCGGACTTCCTATGCGCTGGATAATCTCCGTTCTATCCAGGCATAAAATCCCTACAATATTATTACCTATCGCCATTTTAGGCATTCTTTGGAATCTTGTCAACTATAGATAGTTGATGGGAGTTGTTTTTATTCATTTTTGTGTGTTTTTTGATTCAATCGTTTGTGTTTTGATAACAAAAAGGAAAGACTTAAAAGCTTTTTCCTTTTAAATAAAAAATAAGGCCATCTATCGTAGATAACGGTAAATGACCTTGAGTTATATATTTCTTTATGATACGATTACTTTGTATTTGTGTTTTAATGCTTTTGACAGTGCAACATTTGTAAATGGAACAATCTGATCATTTTGCAAGCGACCAAGGACAATACCTGGATCTCTGCCAATTCTTCAGTTTGGATGCTGTTCTAGTTTCCACTTATAGCAAGCGAGCTGATTGTATATCCATCGGTTTCATTTCCTTTGAATACTATCGTCAAAATAACGTTACTTCCTTCCCCATACCACAGATAATAATGTTTCTCTGCTGAAGATTCGTTCACATCCAGTTCGCCATCTATACCGATCATATCTTTTACCATCTCATAGGTAAAGTTAAATGTATCATCTGAATTGTAGAGCTGATCATAAGTATCGATCACTGTCTGCTTGTCAGCAATACCATCGCCGGAAGGAATGCCTTCCAGTGCCACGCTCGGATCTTCTTCCGGAGCTGTTGTTTCTGGATCTGTTTCTTCTGGAGCTGTTGTTTCTGAATCTGTTTCTTCGTTCAATTTACCTAACGTGCTGTTTGCCTCGGAATCTTTTTTTGCCTTCTCATAGGCTTCTCCCTCTTTGGCATAGTACATATACAGTGCTTCCTCACCATCGCCGGAAGTCATATTAACTTTCAGAGAGCCATCAGCCTGTACCTCGAAGTCAACTGCTATACCATCCGCTGTGATCGTGCCATTTTCCACGTTGATTTCTACCTGACTGGAAGTATCCTCTCCGAGACCAAATTCACCACTGGTCTCATCATCGTTGATCACCAGATAGTTATTCGCTACCATATCTGCTTCTTCCAGATCGGTGTAACTCATAATGATACCTGCATAATCTGCTGAATAGGGAAGATATTTTCCCGGCAGAGAACTTGATACTTTTTCGTTTGCATCGACAGTTGTTAGCGTTTCGTTTTTGCTGTTACTGCCACCGCAGGCCGAGAGTCCCAATGCCAGACATATCATAATTCCCAATACTGCAACTTTCGTGCTTATAGTGTTATATTTCATAATTCTACCTCGTTCCTTTCCTTCATTATATCAAGTAGTTCATCTACCATGTAATCTTTTCCTGTATTTATTTGGTTTTTTCTTTTTTAATTTGATTTTCAGAACTTTCCGCCGCCGCCGCCGTGCGTCGTACCGGAATTAGAACGGTGAGTACTGCTTCCGGAGGAGTTGTTCTTTGGTTTTTCAGTTCTTGTTACAGTATGGTATAAGAACAAATCTCGGCTTTCAGTGATATTCATGCTGCCGTTCTTCACATAGCTAGTTGCTGCTGCCTGTGCACGAACTGTTTTCAGCTTACTTTTCATATTGCCGACAATGAGTTTTGCAATTACAAAACCAATTACAATAGAAATAGGAATCCAAAGGAGCGACAACGGTTCGCGGGGAAGATTACCGTTGTCATACGGAGCATCGTTTCTCGCCTGTGTAATAAAGTCATCACAAAGCCCGGCATAACTTGTAAATGCGGAAGCATAGTTGCCGTCTGACAGATCGGATTTGATCTGTTTTCCTATATACTCGATTCCCGCATCTGTGAAAACGGTAATTCCGTAGCCGCAAGTGGATATGTACCAATCATGAGTGTCCATACTGATAAGTAACATCAGACCGTCATTGCTGTCGCCATAACCGAACTGACACTGTTCATAAAGCAGATCGGCATAATCCATAACCGAATAGCCTTCCAGATCATTCGTAGTTGCTACAACCACATCCATATTTTGACGCAAACTAATCTCATCGAGTTTTTCAATAAGTGCCGTTTCCTCACTGTCAGTCAGCAGATCCGCCATATCTACAACACGGTAGTATTCGTCTGCAAACCCGTTAGTTTTACCTGCAAATACAGGGAGTGCAGTGCTAAGGCAGAGGACAAAGACAAATAAAATGACAGATAGTTTCTTTTTCACTGTTTTGCTCCTCCTTTACAGCATTCCTATTATGTGCAACAGCCAGACAACGCCGTATGACGCAACGCTGAGTGCCGCTGTCAATCCGAGTGTCCACTTTGTTGCGGCAGATTTATCGATCGGCAGATCTCCGACAAATTTGCCGGTTTGACCGTTCATTGCGAAAATATACTTATTGCCGTTCCATGTGGTGTTTAACAGCCAAACTGGATAGAGAGCATATTTTGCTTTGCCTCCGTGAAGCTGAATATTACTGTTTTCCGGTTTTGCAGTAGTATAACCCTTCAGCGTTGCGGCAAAAGCATCTTCTGTGGATTGTTTCACACGGGCGTTGGCACGTTCAATGCTCTGCGCGGCATCCACATCGTATTTATCCGCAAGATAACCAGCAAGATATGCTGTTTGAAAATTTACTGCTTCATGAAGATCAAAGGGCTCAATGGATTCCATTAAGTCGTCAGGCATCTTGCTTGAACCGTCCACCGGTACACTTTCAAAACCGATACTGCCGCCTCTGTGAACCGAGAAATACTGGGTTTCGGTATAATTATAATTACTGTCACTCCAGTTTCGAACCTTTGTGGCACGGTAACGCACCTGTGCATTTACGTTGGTATCAAACAACCAAAATGGAACATATACGCCTTTGATTTCGTCAATATGGTTCTGATCTTTAAATATTTTCGGGAGCAGGCGTTTGCCTGTAAGATGTTTCATAAGGTTTGCTTTTGCCGCTTTTTTGTCAAGCTTAAACGGAATAACAAGATCGGGCTTGAGCGCACCTGAAAACTGTCCCATCATGACAACAGGATTGCCGCAAAACGGGCAGGATGTTGCTGCCGTAGTCTCATCGCCGACTATCTCGCCGCCGCAGGACTTGCAGACATAAGAACGAAGTCCGTCTGCCTCACCGTTTTGCCATTCGGTACCTGCTGATGTTTCCCATTGCATATCGTCAGTCGTGTCATTCTGCAAATCAGAATCGTAGCCGGCAAGAGTTTCCATATCGAATTCTGTTTCACAGAAAGGACATTTCATTTTTTGAAGGGTGCTGTCAAATGCTATGGCACCGCCACAGCAAGGACATTTATATTCTTGTAATGTGTTCAAAAGTTTTCTCCTTTCGCATTTTCATATTGTTTTATCCGTTAAATGTCGAAAGTGCCTCGTCTGCTCTGCGGATAAGGTCTTCTCTATGAAATTTGCGTGCCGCATTCCGGGCAGAATTTCGGCATACGCTGACCCAACTCCGGCGACCAGCCACAACTTGGGCAAGCGACTGCCTTTGAAACCGGTTTCGGGCTGCCGCAATTTTCGCAGAACTTGCCGGTATTCTGAGCACCGCAATTAACGCAATGCCAGCCCGTATTTTCAAAAGCAGGAGAGGCAGCCGCATTTTCAAAAGCGTGAGAGGCAGCCGCAGATGCCTGTACGGGCTGAGCCTGAGCGGTAGTGCTGCCCATACCGCGAATGCGATCAAACTCGTTGCAGATAGCCTGGCCCATATCACGGTATTTGCGGTATTCCAGACAGTTTTCAGGATTCACACTGCTGTCGGTAAGCGAATGTCCAAAAAGCGAGACCTGTACGGTCTGCTCCGGTTCGTAGCACACCGAACCGCCATTGAGTGAAATGTCGATTTCACTGAAGTATGGATTAGCAACACTGATGATAAGTTTGAAATCGTAATAGTATTTATAACGAGGCGGATTATAGCTGACATTTTTGCCTTCGTTGTCCTTGCGGTATATTTCGTTTCTGTTTTCATTGATATCAAAGCGACAACCGGTAATAGATGAATAGTCGATAATATCCGGGTTTTCGCTTTCGTTCGGGCTTGAGGCTCTTGAAACGGTGAACCAACGATGATTGTCATCAAAGAGCACGTACCAATCATCCCCAAAACTGCATGTGGTGCAGAATTGCGCCACCTTTTGCTTGTTTTCTTCGCGATAGGCAAGCTGTGCCTTGATTTCATCCACACTTGAATGACGGCGCTCGTTGAACCAGGGAGAAAGCTTTTTTGCACAGTTTTTGCAAAGGTTTCCGTTTTCTAATTTTTTGTTGCCAAGTAATCCTATCTTTTCGCCGCATACATCGCAGTATTTTTTATCAAACAATCCCATATTATCACTTTCCTTTATCCTATAATATCGCCATTATCAAAGGGATCACCGCATTCCGGGCAGAATTTTGGAGGTGTCGTGCCTTTTTCTGGCTCCCAGCCGCATTTGTCGCAGCGATACTGAGGAACGCCAGCGGGCTTTTTAGCACCGCAATTCTGGCAGAATTTGCCTTTATTTAAAGTCCCGCAGGAGCAAGTCCAGTTTTCTGTATCCGCAGGCTTCGGAGAGCCACACTCCGGACAGAATTTGCTTGTTGCTGTTGCTCCGCAAGAACATTTCCAAGTACCTACCTGTACAGGTTCGGGTTTCTTAGATCCACATTCGGGGCAGAATTTACCACTTACTACCGTACCACAGGAGCATTTCCAGCCTTCCTGTGCAGGAGCCGCTTGCTGCTGTGCCATTTGTTGCTGCTGTGCCATTTGTTGCTGCTGTGCCTGTTGCTGTTGACCCATAGCAAACAAGTTTTGTGCATTCATGCCGCCACCTTGATTCATAGCCATACCCATTCCCATAAAGCCAGTCATAGCGCCTGCTTCATTGGAGGCCGCCGCCTTCATAGCATCTGCCTGTGCGCCTACGAGTGTTGCTGCTGCCATGGTAGGATCGCGCATAATAGCAGTACGCTGTGCCTGCTTGATCATTTCGGAATCTTCTTCCGGCAGAGTAATGGAACCGAGGGCAATGCTGACTACCTTTAATCCACGCAGTTCACCCCATTTTGCTGAAAGAGAGGCATTCATCGCTTCTTCCAGTTCGGTGGTGTGTGTCGGGATTTGATTGGGGCGCATTTCCAAATCGGAAAGTCTGCCGAAAGCCGGCTGCAAGGCACTGATGAATTCGGTCTTTAACTGGCTGTCCAGTTCATCACGGCTATATTCTGTAGTTACATTTCCGCAAACATTGGTATAAAACAGCAACGGATCGGCAATTTTATATGAATACACGCCAGAGCAGCGCACCGAAACATCCACATCCAAACCAATTTTGGAATCCACTACACGGAATGGAATCGGGTTGGGGGTGCCGAATTTGTTGTCCACAAGCTCTTTGGTGTTAAAATAATATACGCGCTGATCTTTGCCGGTATCGCCGCCATATGTAAATCGCTTGCCTATCGTTTTGAAGGTTTGCTTAATGCTGTCTCCGAGATTTCCGGCGAAAATGGACGGTTCGGTAGAAGTATCATAGGTGAATTCGCCAGGTTCGGCACACACCTCCACAACCTTACCTTGTTCAACGATGATCATGCACTGACCGTCTGCAACGGCAATGCCTGAACCGTTTGAAATAATGTTATCGTTGCCCTTTGTGTTAGAGGAACGACCGCTGATACGCTTTTCTCCTTTTCTCATCAGAACATCCTTCGGCAATGCTTCACAGTAGAAAAATTCCTTCCACTGATCAGCCATTGTACCTCCAAGTGCTCCGATTCCTGCTTTAATAAGTCCCATTATGATAACTCCTTTCATTTTGTCTTATCTAATTTACATACCCTGACAGAAGTGACACTCGACTGACAAGGTCTTTTTCAATTTTTTCGCATCGCCGTCCTGAACGGGAATAAGGATATTGGAATACGCTTCAATTCATTGAATCATCCGTCAGCTAGTGTAAGCTCAACCGCCTGTACACCATCTGGGAATATGGGAAGCACTGCACCGACATCGTCCGCAACGAGCAACAGATTATTCCCGGATTGGGGAACCATCGCCAGATACGACTCCGATACGGTGGCGGCGTTTTCAAACGTAGCCATGTCTGCACCGTTTATCAGCGTCAGATCCAGATATAGTCGGCTAGGCTGCTCCATTTCTGTTTCGATTCGCCACCAGCCCTGCCATTTGGCTTGAACGGAGGAATCGCCCGCATAGAAGCACTCCAGTATGACCTCACCGTCGTAGCTGTCATTTTCGTTGAGGTAAAAACTCAAACAGTAGCTTACACTGTTATCCCAAGTGTTGATCCACCAATCCGTTCCATAGTTGTTATAGGCAAGACCGACTGCTGTCGGTCCAAGCCAACCTTCGGAAATCCAGCCCTCTAAATCAAAACCCGTGTCCGGAATGGGGGTGAAGTCCCACGACAAAAGTTCGCGATCGTCACCAATGAGCAGCTCGGGATAGCCCATCTCGTCCAGAGTTGGCTCCCACTGACAGATGGTTCCGTCCGTTGCTGTGATGATCACGTTGGTGTCTGCTGTCTGTACATCGCCGTCCCGGTTACAGAAAAGTAGGATTGGATCGCCGTTTTCGGCGCGGTAGAGCATCTTGCTGTTGTCTATAGTATTGACTGCAATAGAGGATTCGTAGTCTTTTGCGATAATGCAGTACAGATGCCCCTCTGTGCCGATGGTGTGAGCTTCATCGATTTCCGAAATAAAAGGATAGTAAGCAGCAAGGGGGCTTGACGCCGCATGAAACCACTGCCCAAAATCAATGCCGGTCTCATCAGCAGTTGCACTGTCAAAATAACCTATGTAGGCCATGCCGAACAAAGCTTTTGACTGGCTGATCTCCTCCCGCAGCACATCAATGGACGTGCCCGCGTCGTTTGAAAACTGCTGGTTGCTCGTGTTTGTCACAGATGCTTCAACAGAATGTTCCTTAGTGGAATCCTGCTCCTTAGAAGGTTCCAAATGTTCCTTAGTAGAATCCGGTTTCTTAAAATCTTCCAAATATTCCTTAGTGGAATCCTGCTCCTTAGATGGTTCCGAATATTCCTTAGTGGAATCCTGCTCCTTATTAGGTTTTGCAGAGCACCCCGCCAAAAGAACAAAGCAAAGTAAAAATACCGTCAAAATGATGGTTTTGCGTTGTATACTCATAGTTACACCTCTTTTCCAAACTTTCTCCAAATTTTACGGTGCATAATAACCGTTCAATTCATACCTGCCACTTTTGCGTACAACTGTCTGCCGCAGTGCGGGCAGTAAATACCAATGTGTGAACTTGCCAATATGTGGACTGTATTTTTTGAACAGACCACCCAATATTGAATTTTTCAATACTCTGTGATACAAATAATGTCAAAGATGTCAGGGCGGACTCTGTACTTCATTGGCGTGCAGACAGAGTTTTTTATATAGGAACAATATAGGAACAAGGTTCCTATATAAAGGGGTACCCCTTTATATTTTGGAAATCGGCAAGACCTTATACCCTCCTTTATACCCTCCTTTGGATACACTTGCAAGTTTAATTATATCGATTTGCTATTTTTTGTCCCCATCAATACCCCCCAAATTGATAGGATGAAATGAAAAAAAGTTAGTTTTTCTTCGTTCGGAGGCAAAATTAGGGAAATTAATAGGTAGTAGGTTGCAGAGAATCCACTATCCGTTACCATAATCGAAATATTTATTCAAAACTGGGAGTAAACTCGTTAAAACAGTTACTGCGGTTTGCAGCTATTATGAAGCGTGATGAAGAATGAGACAACAAAAAAAGCCGAAACCCTTTTACAAGGAATTTCGGTGTTGTTTGTGGCAGCCCCACCGGGAATCGACCCCAGAACTACAGCTTAGGGGTGTAAGTATCAGGTGTCAATCCCAGTCAAACTCTATATTTTATAGTCAGCGAAAATAAAGCAGCCCAAGACAATAAAGATATAGATTTTGAACTCACTGAGTCCAAAATCTCTGGAAAGGCTTTATAAAAACGCATAAACTTATATAACGAACTGTATCAAATCCTTTTCATCATTATTCCAAATTAACCATAACTCCTCCAAGCTGTTCTACATCCGCACGCCTATTTTCTTACGACAGCACTTTTTCCTCGGAAAGCAATTCCAATCTTTATAATCTTTTTTATATCCGAATCAATCAGTTCTTCTTCGTATTTCTTCTCATCGATTTGCTTCAATGCCTCGTCCGCAAGTTCATCCAGATTCACCTTTTCATCTTTCGTATATTTAAACTCATAGATAAATGCTGGTATCGATTTTACTTTTGGAATCAGCATAATATCAAATCTTCCAATACCAGATTCTCTATTGGAACGGACACGATATCTATTACTGAGCACTGCACAAAGTCCTAACATCATACCATGATAAAATCCTTCATTTGCTGTAT
>CAZTHP010000009.1:0-50253 GCA_964613155.1 uncultured Lachnospiraceae bacterium
TATCATTAAGAAAACACAAAGGAAAAGTTGCCAATGATTACTTGACACAAACAAGCAGGAAAATCAGGGTTGACTTTTGAAAATACCTGAGATATACTGCAACAAGAGTAGTTTCGTCAAAGGCGGTGAGACCATATGGGGTCTTGCCGCCTTTTTGCTATGTGCGCAAGTAGCGATGAAAATGCTGTGCTTGCACAAGCATTTGAGGAGCACCGCGATAACTTGAGAAACTCGCAACGCATGTTTCTCATAGTTTGGTAAAAAGTACTTTTACGAATTCGATAAATAGGGCTTTTGAAGAAGAAAGAAGGGATATAGATGTCAGTTTGTGAATTATCATTATTGGATCCGGTTCAGCCGTATCTGCTTCAGACAACGGCAAGATACTATAAATATCCTGTGTATCAGCGGGGAATTCAGGAGTTTTTCAGCTTTTGTACGTATGGTGAGGAGCAGGCAGATGCCGATGGAGTTCTGACGTTTCGTATGGTTCCGGATCTAGGAATTCAAATGCTGATCAGCTGTCAGGAGGGAGAACTTTCGCAAATGCTTTTGAAACCGGATACAGAAGGTTGTGTGATCCAATTAAAGCCGGATACCGAGTATTTTGGAATTCGATTTATACCGGGAGTTCAAAATGCTGCTGAAACATTTGCAGCGGATGCGGATTCGATTGAAAAAATCCGTACCTGTTTTTCACGAGAAACTGCTTTTTCACAGCGCTGTCGGATTTTTCAAGGAATTTTTGAGGATTATTTGCTTTCCAGCAAAGAGCACAATGGCTGTTCACAAGTTCCGTTTATTTATGCCCTGATTACAAAAAGCAATGGCGATATTCGAATTGAGGAAATGAGCCGCTATTTGGGCTATTCCCAGCGCTATATGGGAAAGATGGTAAAAAGTGGATTTGGAATGTCTCCCAAAACATTATGTAAATATATGAAATTTCAAAAAGCATTGGAATATTTGGGACGGCAAAATGATATGGATATTACCGAAGTTTCCACACGGCTGGGATATTACGATCAGTCTCATTTTGTGAAATATTTTAAAGAATTTACAGGAACGACTCCGAAAAATTATGTTAGGATGATTCGCCAGGATAAACTCTATCAAAAAATTGAAAAAATTGGACAAAAAGAATCGCATCATGCAGAGCGAAAATATTTTACCTCAAAGGAATGGAAGATGTTATTTTTGGCGGAGTAGGTTAAAAACCTGGGAGAAACTTACGGGAAATGGCTGGGATTGCTTGCAGGATAAGGGAAGTTAAGCTATACTGAAAAGAGCACAAAAAAGCTCCAAAATAGCGATCATCCTGGTACAAAAAAACTGTATAAGGATAGGAAAGCTAGTGGTGAAGGTGCAAATGACCGAGGAAAGAGCGGGAGGAAGAAGTATGGCAAGTTGTGAAAATCAGGAAAAGAATTCAATTTTATGGCGAGATCGGAAACATTTTATGTGGTTTCCCTTTAGTTTTACAGTATATGAATTGAAAAAAGATCGTTTATATGAGCAGACTGGTCTTTTGAGCACGAATTATGAAGAATTGCTGTTGTATCGTGTAATAGACCTGACGATGCAGCAGACATTTGCCCAAAAGCTGTTTGGAACAGGGACGATTATCCTGCATTGTAAAGCGGATGCTTCATCAGAGGTTCGTCTGGAAAATATTCGGCGACCGAAAGAGCTAAAAGAGATGCTTTCTGATATGATCGAGGAAGCAAGAGCGAGACATCGGGTCGTAGGAAAAGAATTTTATGGCGGAGAATTTCATACAGAATCCGACATGGGTACAGCAGAGTGGGGAGAAGGGATAGACGGTGAATAATCGTCACAGGTAAGAACGATGAAATTTCAGAAAAAAGCCGGACGATTTCTAGCCGGGTTGCTTTTGCTGCTCCTTTGCAGTGTAACGGGTATTCTCAGTGGATGTGATGTTGTTTACGATGTCCTGTCAGAATTGGAAACAGCAGATTTTGCCGTAGAAACAAACTTCGCAGACGAAACAAACTTGGCAAGTGAAACGAATGCGACAGATGAATCGAGTTCGATAGAAGAATCTAAAATAGCCAATTCAACGTTTTACAAAGAAACTAGCTCTGCTGTAGAAACGTCATCTGGAAAAGAGAGCTTGGAGCAGACAGCTGCACAAAGTAATCCAGAGGAATCCATTTCAGAGGATGGCAGCTATACTTCACCGGAAGAAGTTGCGCAGTATCTCCATTTATATGGGCATCTTCCTTCGAATTATCTAACAAAGAAAGAGGCACAGGAGATTGGCTGGGACAGTTCGAAAGGAAATCTTTGGGAAGTGGCAGACGGTATGAGTATTGGAGGAAGCCGATTTGGAAATTATGAAGGCGCGTTGCCGGACAAATCGGGTCGGAAGTGGTACGAGTGTGACGTCAATTACAAAGGCGGGTACCGAGGCTCCGAACGACTTCTGTATTCAAATGATGGCCTGATTTATTATACAGGAGATCATTATAAGACATTTGAGCAGCTGTATTAAACAGCGATATTTGGAAATAAAGTTGTGTTCCGGAAATAGCAGCTGGAAAACGCAGTATGTCAGGAAATATGAGATAAAAGGAATTGAGAAAAGATCATTGCAATGCTTCGGAAATCGAAAGGCAATGGTCTTTTTGCTTATCATTGGAATGATGTGTGAAAAGAGAAAAAGAGGGAAAATGGTATGGTATGGAATCGTTCGGAGAATACTTTATTGTATCTGCAGCTGTATGACTATTATAAAGCGTTGATTTTAAGCGGGAAAATGGGAATCG
The DNA here is from genome assembly GCA_964613155.1 of uncultured Lachnospiraceae bacterium. GTDB lineage: Bacteria > Bacillota > Clostridia > Lachnospirales > Lachnospiraceae > TWA4. The sequence continues at coordinate 2,790 of CAZTHP010000009.1, forward strand.
GGGCAAAGCTTCCTTCGATTCGAAAATGTGCGGCACAGCTTCAGGTGAGTCGTACCACTGTTGAAATGGCTTATTTGCTGCTTGCTGCGGATGGATATATTGTATCGCGTCCGCAGAGTGGGTATTATGTAACGGAATTATGGCAGGAGCAAAAGACGCGTAAGGAAGCCAGAAAAAAAGAAATGGAGAAATCTGCACAGGATTCTTCTGCAAAACAGCCGGAAATTATGCTGGATTTTTCAGTGACTTCTGGTGGACAGGAAAGCTTTAATCTGGATTTATGGCGGCGTTATGTAAAAAGTGCTTTGCGCCAAAGTGAGCGGATGATTTCTTATGGAGATCCGCAGGGGGAATCGGATTTGCGTCAAGTGTTGAGTGCTTATTTAACCGAGACACGAAATGTCGTTTGTAGTCCGGAGCGGATTGTAATAGGAGCAGGTTTTCAAAGTTTGCTTCATATTTTATGTCCACTGATCCGAGAGCGAAAAAAAATTTATTTTATGGATGCTTATTTTAAAAAGGGGAAAGCTATTTTTGAAGATCATGGATTCTCGGTGATGGAGACACAGGGCGGAAGTCGGAGGGCCGATATTTTATATGTAACGCCCTCTCATTTGAATCGCTGGGGCGATATGATGAGCGTGTCAGAGCGTTTTCGTCTGCTGCGCCAGGTAGAGGAACAAAAATGTCTGCTAATCGAGGATGACTATGACAGTGAATTTGCCTATTTGAATCACCCCGCACCGGCTTTGCAGGGATTGGACGGCGGGAATCAGGTGGTGTATTTGGGAACATTTTCCAGAATGCTTCTTCCTTCGATTCGTATTAGTTTTATGATTTTGACCGATGAATTGATTCCGGTGTATCAGAAGCGGAAAGCGTTGTATAATCAAACCGTATCGAAAGCCGATCAGATCGCACTTTGTCAATATATTCGAGATTGGCATCTTCAATACCAGATTCGCAAAACGAGAAAACAATATGAAGAAAAGATGAATCAATTTTTCAAGCAGACAAAGGAAATTTTGAAAGTTTCACAGGAGCAGTCGGGATTGTTGGTGAAAATTGAATTGCCGTCGGATTGCAGCGTGGAGGAATTAGACCGGCGCATGAAGCAACAGGGGATTCAGATTGGGATTTTGCCGGAAGAAAAGGAAAATAAGAAAGGAATTTATTTATCGTGCAGCGCTGTACCGGAAAAGAATTGGCAGGATGCATTAAAAAAATTGGCGGTAGAAATAAAAAATGCTTGACATATAAGATGTATGTGTTATAGTGTATATAGAACAAATAAAACCATAACAAAATCACAACAGCATGAGCGCACCAGCGCGAGACCGGAGTTTTCGGAAGGTGTTTGGTGTGAAAGGGGTGCATTTTATGAATATTAGTAAATTTACGCAGAATTCCATTCAAGCAGTTCAAAATTGTGAAAAGCTGGCATATGATTTCGGCAATCAAGAGATTGACCAGGAACATCTGCTGTACAGCCTTTTGAATCTGGAGCAGAGTTTGATCCTTCGGATGATCGAGAAGATGGAGATCAATCCCGAACATTTTACCGAGCATGTGAAACAGCTGATTGAAAAACGCGTGAAAGTATCAGGCGGCAATATTTATATCAGTCAATCGCTGAATCAGGTTCTGCTTCATGCGGAAGATGAAGCAAAGCGTATGGGGGATGAGTATGTATCCGTCGAGCATCTGTTTTTGGCGATGTTGGCAAATCCCAATGCGGCGATCAAGAGTCTGATGAAAGAGTACGGTATTACAAGAGAGCGTTTCTTACAAGCACTGTCAACCGTAAGAGGCAATCAGCGTGTGACTTCTGATAATCCGGAAGTAACATATGATACTTTGAATAAATATGGAGTGGATCTGGTGCAGCGTGCTTCGGAGCAGAAGCTGGATCCTGTAATTGGACGTGACAGTGAGATTCGTAATGTCATTCGGATTCTTTCTCGTAAGACAAAGAATAATCCGGTTTTGATCGGCGAACCTGGTGTTGGTAAAACCGCTGTAGCAGAAGGATTGGCGCAGCGTATTGTACGCGGTGATGTGCCGGAAACTTTGAAGAATAAGACGATTTTCTCACTGGATATGGGTGCATTAGTAGCAGGTGCAAAGTATCGAGGTGAATTTGAAGAACGTTTAAAGGCCGTATTGGATGAAGTACGCAAAAGCGAAGGCAAGATTATTCTTTTCATTGATGAACTGCATACGATTGTCGGTGCGGGAAAAAGCGATGGTGCAATGGATGCCGGCAATATGCTGAAACCGATGCTGGCTCGTGGGGAGCTGCATTGTATCGGTGCTACAACTCTTGATGAATATCGAAAATACATTGAGAAAGATGCGGCGCTGGAACGTCGTTTCCAGCCGGTTATGGTAGAAGAACCCACCGTAGAAGATACAATTTCGATTTTGCGAGGAATCAAAGATCGCTATGAAGTTTATCATGGCGTAAAGATTACGGATGCAGCACTTGTCAGTGCAGCTTCGCTGTCTCATCGCTATATTACGGATCGTTTTCTTCCGGATAAGGCAATCGACCTGGTAGATGAGGCTTGTGCGCTGATCAAGACGGAGATGGATTCGATGCCGGCAGAGATGGATGAGATGCGCCGTAAGATCATGCAGCTGGAAATTGAAGAAGCAGCATTGAAGAAGGAAAGGGATCGTCTGAGTAAGGAGCGATTGGAAACCTTACAGAAAGAGTTGGCAGAGCTTCGGGAAGAATTTTCCGGTATGAAAGCCAGTTTGGATAATGAAAAAGCTTCGGTAGAAAAGCTGAAAAAGCTGCGGGAAGAAATTGATTCGGTAAACAGTGATATTCAGACGGCACAGCAAAATTATGATCTGAACAAAGCCGCTGAGTTGATGTATGGAAAACTTCCACAGCTCAAGCAGCAGTTGGAAATCGAAGAAGAACAGGTGAAAAAGAAAGACCTGTCTTTGGTACACGAAGCAGTTACCGATGAAGAAATTTCCAGAATTGTTTCCCGTTGGACGGGAATTCCGGTTGCAAAGCTGACGGAAAGTGAGAAGAACAAAACGCTTCATTTGGATGAAGAATTGCATAAACGCGTGATTGGGCAGGATGAAGGGGTTGAAAAAGTAACCGAGGCTATTATTCGTTCCAAAGCAGGTATTAAAGATCCAGATAAGCCGATTGGTTCCTTCTTATTCCTGGGACCGACTGGTGTCGGAAAGACGGAGCTTGCCAAAGCACTTGCCGAAAGCCTGTTTGATGATGAAAGCAATATGGTGCGTATCGATATGAGTGAATATATGGAGAAGTTTTCCGTTTCCAGATTGATCGGAGCACCTCCCGGATATGTTGGATATGATGAAGGCGGACAGCTGACAGAAGCAGTTCGAAGAAAGCCGTATTCGGTCGTATTATTCGACGAAATTGAAAAAGCACATCCCGATGTATTTAATGTATTGCTTCAGGTTTTAGATGACGGACGGATTACTGATTCGCAGGGTCGGACGGTTGATTTCAAGAATACCATCCTGATCATGACATCCAATATTGGTTCTGCGTATTTGCTGGAAGGCATCAATGAACAGGGCGAAATTGCAGAAACTGCCAGAAATCAAGTAAATCAAGAACTTCGAGCACATTTTAGACCAGAATTTTTGAATCGTATCGATGAAACGATCCTGTTTAAACCACTTACGAAGGATAACATCAGCGGCATTATTGATTTGATGATGCAGGATTTGAATCATCGACTGGCAGAGCGGCAGTTATCCGTGGAATTGACAAGCGATGCAAGACAATTTATCGTGGACAATGGATACGATCCTGTTTATGGTGCTCGTCCTTTGAAACGATATCTGCAAAAGCATGTGGAAACATTAGCAGCCAGAATTATCCTCGGTGGAGACATTTCAGAAGGCGATGTGATCAAAATCGTAAAAGAGGGCGACCATCTAACAGCAGTTCTGTAACGTGTTTTTTGAGTTTTTCTCAGGTTCAGAAAGAATTGTAATTTAAAGCGAAATCAGATATAATAAGTGAAAGCGTAGAGAAAAGGAAAGCGTGAATGCTTTCCTTTTTTCATGCCGCAAAATCTGATAGGCAGGTTCAGAATGGATTGACGAAATCTTATGGATTTGATTCTTAAAAGAAAAAGGAAAGGAAAAACAGGAAGAGTACGATGAAGCAGATGAGAAGTCCGTTAACAACGTTGTGTTATATAGAAAAAGATGAGCAGTATTTGATGATGTACCGCAATAAAAAGAAACAAGATATTAATGAAGGAAAATGGATTGGTGTCGGTGGACATTTTGAATGGGGAGAAAGTCCAGAAGAATGTCTTTTGCGGGAAGTATATGAGGAAACGGGACTGACATTAACGCAGTATCGTTTTCGTGGAATCGTAACATTTTGTACAGATGAGTCGATGCTGGAATATATGTGTCTTTACACAGCCGATGCTTTTGAAGGAGAACTGAAATCGGATTGTGTGGAAGGCGAATTAAAATGGATTCCGAAGAAAGAACTGATGAACTTAAAACTCTGGGAAGGGGATAAGCTTTTTTTGAAACTTTTACTGGAAAATAGTCCCTTTTTCTCCATGAAGCTTTCTTATAAAGGCGACCAATTGGAAGAAACGAAAATTCATATAGAAGGAACGAATGCTTCATTGAGAGAGGCAGAAGATTATGCAGAAGAACGGAATGCGCAGATAAAGGAAAACCTGCATTTGGAAAAAACGAAAGCGAATCAGGATTAAAAGGAGGTTTTGGAGCAGGCGATGAAACGATTATTGATTTATCTAAAACCTTATAAAAAAGAATGTATTTGTGCGCCTTTGTTTAAAATGTTGGAAGCATCGTTTGAATTATTTGTGCCACTGGTGATTGCTTCGATCATCGATATTGGAATTGCGGAACGAGATACCAGGTATATTGGGCAGCGCGTGCTGATTTTGATCGTATTGGGCTTGATTGGCGTAGTTTGTGCCGTAACTGCCCAGTATTTTTCAGCAAAAGCGGCAACGGGTTTTGCAAGTAAACTGCGCCATGCGTTGTTTTCCCATCTGCAGAGCTTATCGTATACAGAAATTGACCGTTTGGGAACTTCGACGATGATTACACGGATGACGAGTGATGTTAATCAGGTGCAAAGTGGTGTTAATATGACGCTGCGCTTGTTTTTGCGTTCGCCTTTTATTGTGGCGGGAGCGATGGTAATGGCATTTGTGATCAATTGGCAGGCGGGATTGATCTTTGCAGCAGTGATCTTTCTGCTTTCCCTTTTAATTTTCTTTCTGATGCGCCTTTCAATTCCGATGATGCGTCAGGTTCAGCAGCAGCTGGATGTGATCTTGGGGATTACGCGGGAAAATTTGACGGGTGTGCGGGTGATTCGCGCATTTGGACAGGAAGATTATGAATGCAGCCGATTTCAGCAGCAAAATACGATGCTGACAGCGATTCAGAAAAAAGCAGGCTCGATTTCGGCGCTGATGAATCCTGTGACCTTTGCGGTGATTAATGCCGGCATTTTGTTTTTAATCTGGACAGGTGCGCTTCAGGTGCATGCAGGCAGTCTGACACAGGGACAGGTCATTGCGCTGTATAACTATATGTCGCAGATTTTGGTTGAGTTGTTAAAATTTGCGAATTTAATTGTGATGCTGAATAAAGCGATTGCTTGTGCAAATCGAATTGGTGATGTTTTTGAGGTCAGCAGTACGATGGAAGAAGGAGAGAGTGAACTGGAGTGGAATCTCCGAGAAAACCAAGAGAAGCAAGGGGAAGCTGGTTCTGGAGAGATGCAGAAGAACCAATCGAAAGCTGGTTCTGGAGAGGTGCAGAAGAACCAATCGGAAGCTGGTTCTGGAGAAGTGCAGAAGAACCAATCGGAAGTTGGTTCTGGAGAAGTGCAGAAGAACCAATCGGAAGCTGCTTCTGGAAGGGCGCAGCAAAATAAATCGGAAGTTGCTTCTGGAAGGACATCCGAGAAACAAGGAGAAGCGGTCTTGGGCAAAGAAATGGAGAATCATGTAAATGCTGGATGCAAAGCAGAGAGGAAAGACCAGCCGGCAGTTTCCATGAAGCGGGTTTCGTTGAAATATCAGGGAGATGCAGAAGCTTCTTTAGAAGATATTACGTTTGAGGCAGCATCGGGAAGTGTCGTAGGAATTATTGGGGGAACTGGTTCGGGAAAAACTTCTCTGGTTCATTTGATTGCACGCTTTTACGACGCGACAGAAGGTGTTGTAGAAGTTTTTGGAAAAAATGTGAAAGAATATACGTATGATGCACTTCGGCGAGGAATTGGGATGGTTCCGCAAAAAGCGGTATTGTTTCAAGGCAGCATTCGAGAGAATATGAAATTTGGCTGTGAAGATGCATCGGATGAGCAGATTTTACAAGCGTTGGAGATTGCACAGGCATTAGAAGTGGTGGAAAAGAAAGGCGGTCTGGATGCAATGATCGAGCAGGGCGGACGGAATCTTTCCGGAGGACAGCGCCAGCGTTTGACGATCGCACGAGCTCTGGTATCTAATCCGCAGATTTTAATTTTAGATGATAGTGCTTCTGCGTTAGATTATGCGACCGATGCGGCACTTCGCAAAGCCCTTCGCAAACTGCCGCAGGCACCGACTGTTTTTCTGGTTTCGCAGAGAACAGCCTCTATTCAGCATGCTGACCAGATTATTGTGCTGGAAGATGGGCGTATAGCCGGAAAAGGCACACATGAAGAACTGATGAATACCTGTCAGGTTTACCAGGAAATTTATCATTCACAGTATCAAGATAGTCTTCCTTTAGCGAAACAGGAGGAAACGGTGTAATGACAACAAATGAAAAAGAAAAAAGTTTAACAGCCGTTCAAAATGAAAAGACTTTGAATGCCAATAAAAGTGAAAAAAACTTGAATACCGATAAAAGCGAAAAAAACTTGAATACCAATAAAAGTGAAAAAAACTTGAATGTCAATCAAAACGAAAAGACTTTAGCCGGAAATCAAAAGGAGAAGATTTTATCCGATCCGACTAAGCGCAGTACGTTGAAAAAAGTATTGCGGCGGATTCGTCCTTACTGGGGATTTTTGTTGGTATCGTTAATCTTATCGGTAATTACTTCTGCGTTGACGTTGTATATTCCGATTTTGATCGGACATGCAATCGATGCTTTTGCAGAGCAGGGAAATGTGGATTTTGAAGCGGTTTTCCAGATTTTAGTATGGGCAGCGGCCGCCGTAGGCGTTACCAGTGTTGGGCAGTGGATCATGAATGTGATGAATAATCATGTGACGTACCATATTGTTCATGATATTCGGGAAGAAGCCTTTCAAAAGATTGAAATTTTGCCGTTGAAATATTTAGACCGTCATGCACATGGTGAAATCGTCAGTCAGGTGATCGCTGATGTAGATCAATTTGCAGATGGATTGCTGATGGGATTTACGCAGTTTTTCACAGGCATTGTTACGATCTTGGGCACGTTGTTGTTTATGCTGACGATTCAGGTAAAGATTACGTTTGCGGTCGTACTGCTGACACCGCTTTCCTTTGTCATTGCCAGCTTTGTGGCAAAAAATACGTATTCGATGTTTCAGCAGCAATCGATCGTGCGCGGACAGCAGACGGCTTTTATTGATGAAATGATCGGAAATGAAAAGGTTGTGCAGGCGTTTGGCTATGGAGATCGAGCCTTGAAACGTTTTGATGAATTAAATACTCAGCTGGAAAATTGTTCGTTAAGAGCTACATTCTTTTCTTCGTTAACCAACCCGGCAACTCGTTTTGTGAATAATGTCGTGTATGCGGTGGTTGCACTGATCGGTGCTTTTACAGTTTTAGGCGGTGCGATGACGGTTGGAAATCTGACTAGCTTTTTGAGTTATGCGAATCAGTATACGAAGCCATTTAATGAAATTTCCGGGGTTATTACCGAATTGCAGAATGCTTTGGCTTGTGCAGCCCGTATTTTTCGTTTGATCGAAGAAGAACCACAGACTCCAGAGGCAGAAGATGCCCGTGTGTTGGAAGATGCAAAAGGAAATGTGGAATTGAAGCAGGTGAAGTTTTCCTATGATCCGCAAAAGCCTTTGATCGAAAGTTTAAATCTTTCGGTAAAACCGGGACAGAGAGTGGCACTGGTAGGACCGACTGGATGTGGAAAAACAACGATCATCAATCTTTTGATGCGGTTTTATGATGTAGAGGCAGGAACGATTTCGGTTGATGGAACGGATATTCGGATGTATACACGAAATAGTCTGCGTACGAATTATGGAATGGTTTTGCAGGAAACCTGGCTGAAAGCGGGTACGATTCGCGAAAATATCGGGATGGGAAAACCGGATGCATCAGAAGAAGAAATTATTGCAGCGGCAAAAGCTTCCCATGCACATTCGTTTATCCGGCGTTTGCCGCAGGGATACGATACGGTTATCACAGAAGATGGCGGAATGCTTTCACAGGGACAGAAACAGCTTCTCTGCATTGCGCGTGTTATGCTATGTCTGCCGCCAATGCTGATTTTAGATGAAGCAACGTCTTCCATTGATACACGAACAGAATTAAAAATCCAGGAAACGTTTGCGCGTATGATGAAGGGACGCACAAGTTTTATCGCAGCACACCGTCTTTCAACGATTCAAAATGCTGATGTGATTTTGGTGATGAAAGATGGACATATTATTGAACAGGGAAATCACGAAGAATTATTAGCAAAAGATGGTTTTTATCGAAACCTGTATCAGAGTCAGTTTCAAATTTAAATAAGTTTGACAGCTGCCGCAGCCTCTATGGATTCAAACTAGAGGAGCGGCAGTTTTTGTTTTACGCGAGTAGCGATGAAAATGCTGTGCTTGCACAAGCATTTGAGGCATATGCGGAATACCTGTAATCATAGTTGTCAAGATGAAAATGGCTGTGCTTGTACAAGCATTTGAGGAGCACCGTGATAACTTGGGAAACTCGCAGCACGTGTTTCTCATAGTTTTGAGGAATTTATCTGGTTAAAAGGATTTGCGTGTAGGGACACACGACTTCCAGTTTTGCGCGCGGTAGCGATTGAAGCAGGCGAAAACTTCCTGCGGACGGGGCATTGCAAGATCTGCACTTAAATAGGAAGAATCTGCAAGTGCTTCGAATCCTTTGGTTTGGAGAAGCTGCATCAATTCATCGACTACTTCGCGAAGGGTTTTCTTTCCGTCGCAGCAATGAAGCTGTGCATATTTCAAAATCCAGGCAAGCGCAGTGGTCTGTTCGGAATCGACAAGCTGTTCGACATAACGCAGATCGACTGTATCGCGCTGGATGGAAAAAGCGTCTTTTCCTAACGTTTTCATTTTGATCCGGTCATTTTTGCGAAATCCCTGCGCGGTTTGCGGAATTCGGTGAAAATCAGGCAGAGCAGCTGCGGTAGAAGGTAGTTTGGTAAGGGGGAATTGAGCCGCTGTTTCTTTGGCAAAGGCGGTGATATCCCTGGGCATATAGCGATCCATTTGCAGGATGCAGTCGGCTGGATGAAAATAGGCTCCCGAACTTCCAGCTACTAAAATACAGGAAATTCCGTGGGTGTGAAATAAATCAGAAATATGCTCAATAAATGGCGTGATCGGTTCCTGGTCACGATGTACAACTTTTTGCATCAGTTCATCGCGAATCATAAAGTTGGTCGCGCATGTGTCCTCATCAATTAAAAATAAAGAGGTGCCAGCTTCGATGGCTTCGATAACATTAGCAGCTTGTGAAGTGCTGCCGCTGGCATCTTCTGTTGAAAAAGAATGGGTATCTTTTTTATTAGGCAGATTTTGAATAAACATAGAAATATCGGTCTGTTGGATACTTCTTCCATCTTCGGCACGAATTTTGACCGCGGAAGAATCGGTGATCACATATTCGCGTCCATCTCCCGCAATATGATTGTAAACGCCCAGTTCCAATGCTTTTAAAAGGGTAGATTTTCCATGATAGCCACCGCCTACGATCAAACTGATTCCTTTTCGGATTCCCATTCCCGTCAAGTATCTGCCATCGGATAGTTCCATCGTTACTTCGAGAGATGCAGGGGAAGAAAAGGGGACGGCATGCTTCATCGGACGGGAAGAAACACCGCTTTCTCGTGGTAAGATCGCTCCATTTGCGACAAACGCAACCAATCCCTTCGAGGCAAGCTGTGTACGGATCAATGCCTGATCATTGGCCAATTGAATAACCGAAGCAACTTGTTTGGGGTTCAGCTGGGGATAAAATAAAGTTTTTTGGATACAAGGTGGTAAAAAATCATAGAAAATCCGTATTAACTCATGAGAATTGATCGTACGTCCATTTGCAGGAAAACCAATTTCCAGACGAATCCGCAGATTTCCGTTAGAAGCATCGATACAGCAAGCGCTGCGCTCTAAAATTTCCTGTCCCGGTCGGCTGACCGCGATCATACCGCTTTTGCCGGATCCCTTTGCCTGAAAACAATATGCTTCTATTTCCCGGCCGAAGATGCGAAGTAAATAATCCTGCAAAGCAATCCGTCGATGTTGTTCCTGGTAAAATTGGCGCGGAAATCCGGCTTTGGCAGTAGGAACCAGAATGCTGACACGGGAAGGAGAGGCAAAGGGATCTCCCTGAACATGTTCGATATTTAAAATATAATCACCAAATTGATAGCTTCCACGCGTATCTTTATAAGCTGGATAACTTTTTCGATGAATTGCGAGTAATAATTTTTTCAAATCTGATTTTGATTTCATGGATTCAGTCCTTTCATAAATGGTAGTGCTAGTGTAACATATTTTGAAAGAAAAATTAAGCCGGAAGCAGTGAGTTGTGGAAGCAGTTGGGAAGCTGGGTTGTTTTTCATAAGATTTTCCGATATAATATCGGTGTTATCATAAGGAAGATTTTCACAAGATTTTCCGGTATACTATCGGTATTATCATAAAGAAGAATTGTTGAATTATGAAAAAATTTCAGGTGAAGGATATGAGTAGAAAAAATGAGCAATCAAGAAGAACCTCGTTTAGGCGATGAGATAAAAGCGGCTGTGCAGTCCGCAATTGATGCAAAAGATTTTACAAGATTAAATGAAGTAATTGGAAAAACGGTGAATCAGGCGTTGGATTCGTTTGAGCGGGCATTAGATGGCGGAAAACGATCTGAAAAGGCAAGAGATTCCGAACAATCCTGGTATGCGGATCGCACAGGAAACACAAATGAAAGTCCGCAGTGGTATCAGCAGGGCGGAACATTTTTCCCTAAAAAGCAAGCGTCTGCTTCGATCAGGCGAAAGAAGAACAAGCAGAAGAATCGTCAATTTACGGAGCGAATCTTAGGGAATCGAAAGAAGCAGAATGCAAATCCCTTTATTCGCTATAGTGATCGATACGATTCACCAGTTGCGTACCGCGTATTTGGAATTTTGTTTTCCGTAGTTGGATGGACGCTGGCATTGGGAAGCGGAATTACAGAATTTATCTTATTTTTAGCAACCTTTACCCTTTTTGGCGGCGAATTTATTTCGGGAATGCCGTTGGTGATGGGGCTCCTGCTTCCTTTTTTAGTTGGTGGAACTGCATTGGCGTGGCAGGGGCATCAGATGCAGACAAGGGTTAAGCATTATCAAAAATATGTTGGTTTTTTAGGTGACGATACGCATTGTGAACTGGAGGCATTGGGATATTCAATCGGACTGCCTGTTAAGAAAATCCTGAAAGAGATTCAGAAGATGATCTGGAAGGGCTGGTTTAAACAAGGGCATCTGGATGCGAAAAATACAAGTTTGATCGTAACCGATGAAGCTTACAAGCAGTATCTGGAAGCACAGAAAGCATATGACCGCAGGCAGTTGGAAGAACAGCAAAAACAGCAGCTTTGGCAGAAGCAGGAAAAAGCGAAAGCGGCAGAGCAGCAGGAGACAAGCACAGAATCGGAATTCCCTGAAGATGCAAAAAGTGTAATTCAAGAAGGCTATGAATATCTGCGGCAGATGAAAGCGTGTAATGATGCAATCCCAGGCGAAGAAATTTCAGCGAAAATTTCCCGATTGGAGCACGTCATTGAACGTATTTTTCAGTGTGTAGAACGGCATCCTGAGTTGGTAGAAGAACTTCGACGCTTTATGAAATATTACCTTCCGACAACGGTGAAATTATTAAAAGCGTATGAGGAATTAGACCGGCAGGAAGTTCAGGGCATAACGATTCAAAAATCCAAGCAGGAAATCGAACAGACGCTGGATACGATCGGGCAGGCATTTGAAAATCTGCTGGATAGTTTTTTCGAAGACACAGCAGTTGATATTTCTTCCGACATTTCCGTTATGCAGACCTTGATGGCACAGGAAGGGCTTTTAAGAAATCAGAAAAAAGTTCCGGTAACGGAACGTAAGCAGGAAGCGGAAGTTCAAAAGTGGCAGTAACGTTTGCGGAAAGAATGTTGCAGAAAACAGCAGTAACGTTTGCAAAAAAGAGCGAAGAAAGTTACTGGAAACAGCAGTAGAGTTTACGAAAAATAATCATAACGTTTGCAGAATAAGGCAGGGAAAGTTGCCGAGAAAGGATAAGAAATGAATCAAATGAACCAGATTACAGAACCGGTTATACCAAATGGAGGCTTCTCCACCGCTACAAAAGAAAAAACATTAGAGCAGTTGATACAGGAGTGTAATTTTTCCACGGAAGAATTACAAACCATGCAGACATATATCGAACAGCTGGATGTGATGAATAATAATCAAATTTTGCAGTATGGAGTTGGCTGCCAGAAGAAATTGACGGATTTTTCAGAGTCAGCATTGAATAATGTAAAAACGAAGGATTTAGGAGAGATAGGCGATATGCTTACCGGCGTGATCACGGAGCTGGAAAGTTTTGATGCCGCAGAAGAGAAAAAAGGATTTTTTGGCCTTTTTAAGAGAAGCGCAAATCGCCTGGAAACTTTAAAGAACCGTTATGCGAAAGCTTCCGTCAATGTTCAAAAAATCTGTGATTCCTTGGAAAATCATCAAGTTACGTTAATGAAAGATATTTCCATTTTAGATCAGATGTACGAATTAAATACAACCTATTTTCGGGAATTAACGATGTACATTATGGCAGGAAAACAGAAGTTACAGCAATTACGCACAACAGAACTGCCTGCTTTGATGGCAAAAGCGCAAAGCAGCGGCCTTCAGGAAGATGCTCAGGCCGTTAAAGATATGGACAGCCAATGTAACCGATTTGAGAAAAAATTGCATGATCTGGAGCTGACGCGCATGATTTCTTTGCAAATGGCACCTCAGATTCGCATGATCCAGAGCAGCAACACACAGATGGTAGAAAAAATTCAATCAACGATCGTGAATACGGTTCCGCTTTGGAAAAGTCAGATGGTATTAGCTCTGGGAATGGAACATTCTTCCCAGGCAGCAAAGGCACAGGCCGCTGTCACAGATTTGACAAACGAATTGCTTCGTAAGAATGCAGATGCGCTGAAGATGGCCAGTGTAGAAACGGCAAAAGCTTCAGAACGCGGTATCGTGGATATGGAAACTTTGAAAATGACCAATGCGTCTTTGATTTCGACATTAGATGAAGTGATGCGGATTCAGCAGGAAGGCCATGAGAAACGAATGGCAGCAGAAGCTGAGATGCAGCAGATTGAAAGTGAATTGAAGGCAAAATTACTGGAATTATCTCATTAAGAGTGATAAAAAATAAGACCGTCTGCTTGAGATGATAGGTTCCTTTTAAAAAGACGAGTGAACAGATGAAAACTTGTCTCTAAAAGGGGCCTATCCGATAGCAGGCGGTCTTTTTTGATTTCTTAAAAAGTTGTTTGATGTTTCAGCGATTCAAAATAGAATCTAAGGAATCCATCAAATAAATCCATTAAATAAATTGATTGGTCTTTTCATCGTATTCGTATTCAATGGAGGCCAGTTTTTGAAGAACATCTTCTTTGTTGAGATTCAGATCTTCACAAAGAGCATCCAGAGAAGGATAGAAGTCACGAAGGTTCATGTTGATCGTGCTTAAAAATAAAATCGGGTCATTCGGAAGACGAGTCATTTAAAAATCCTTTCATAATTTGAAAAATGGTATTGGAAATCATAACCTTATAACAGGAGCCGTTCTTCATCATCTGGAACATAGAGGTTTCCGGAAAAATAAAGTTCGCCTTCTGCCAGATAGCGTCCTTTTCGCGTTGTGATATCGGTTTTGTCTTCGGTATGCCACAGAACCATGTTGGTAACGTGAAGTTGTTCCGCTAATAAGCAAGCGTCTTTTACCGTACTGTGATGTTTTTGATACGGTTTGAAACGTTCTTTATCTTCATAAAGGCAAAATGCTTCATGAAAGAGCCAGTCACTGTGTGCAACGTATGGGAAGCAGCATTCGTGGCAGGGTTCATCGCCGGTGAAGGAGAGTTTTTTTCCATTGCTTAAGGTCGTTGTAAAACCGAATTGTTTGGCTTTGGTGGATCCGATATCAAAGAAAGTAACCGTAGATCCCAGGATTTCTTTTTGATCACCATCTTTTAAGGGTACAAAGAAAATCTGCTGATCGATGTATGCGCAAAATTTAGGCTGCACAGTCAGAGAGCAGAGCGTTTTTAAAGAAGGAATCAATTCTTCATGTGCATAGACATAAACGGGTTCGGTGAGCATGCCGCCTTTCATGTTAGCACTTAAAAGGCGAAACAGCCAAACAAAGCCGAGTGTGTGGTCACAATGTTCATGCGTGATGAAAATATGATGAATTTTGGAAAGAGGAATCTGCATATTGTCAAGCTTTTGCAGGATCGTGTTTCCGCCTCCGCAGTCTACCAGAAAAAATTCATCATCCTTACGCAGCGCAAAACAGGTGTTATAGCAGGTGGTAACAACGGCATTGCCGGTACCAATTACATATAATTCTTCCATAAAATCTCCATTCTCCGCCGATGAAAGGGCGGGCAAAAAGTTAAATATGGAGCCTGCCGCATCGTTTGAGGATCGCAGCCGCTCCATATTGGAAATGCCTGTCACTACCGTTTCCGGTTTGATTGAGTTCAGGTTTTATTTATTGTTGTTTTTTTCTACTTCCTGCATCTTCATAGCACGTACTTTAGAAGTTAAGCCGTACAGAGTAATGAAGCCGTCTGCATCGTGATGATCGTATAAATCACCAGTTGTAAAGGAAGCCAGAGATTCGTTGTACAGAGAGTAAGGAGAAGTTGTTCCCATCTTGATGATATTACCTTTGTACAGTTTCATCTTTGCAGTACCAGTTACATACTGCTGGGTGCTTTCGATAAATGCCTGCAGAGCTTCTCTTAAGGGTGTGAACCACTTGCCGCTGTAAACCATATCGGAGTACTGAACGGAAATCTGTCTCTTGGAGATCGTGGTATCCTTATCAAGAATCAGTTCTTCTAACTGCTGATGAGCTTCCATCAGGATTGTTCCACCGGGTGTTTCGTATACGCCACGGGAT
This sequence comes from uncultured Lachnospiraceae bacterium, assembly GCA_964613155.1. Lineage (GTDB taxonomy): Bacteria > Bacillota > Clostridia > Lachnospirales > Lachnospiraceae > TWA4. The sequence continues at coordinate 18,223 of CAZTHP010000009.1, forward strand.
TTCATACCTACGACACGGTTTTCTACGATATCCACGATACCAATACCATGTTTGCCGCCCAGTTCATTCAGCTTGCGGACAATATCGGAAACTTTCATCTGTTCGCCATTGATTGCAGTAGGAACACCTTTTTCAAAATCAATTGTGATTTCTTCGCCTTCCTCAGGAGCCTGTTCCGGTGCAACACCCAATACCAGCAGGTGGTCGTAGTTGGGAGCAGCAGCAGGATCTTCCAGTTCCAGACCTTCGTGGCTGATATGCCACAGATTGCGGTCACGGCTGTAGCTGTTATCTGCGGAGAAAGGCAGATAAATACCATGATCTTCGCAGTATTTGATTTCTTCGTCACGAGAAGAAATATCCCAGGTTCTCCAGGGTGCGATGATCTTCAGGTCGGGAGCCAGCGCTTTGATCGCCATCTCAAAACGAACCTGGTCATTGCCTTTGCCGGTAGCGCCGTGGCAGATCGCAACAGCACCTTCTTTGCGGGCGATTTCTACCAGTTTCTTTGCGATAACTGGTCTTGCCATGGAAGTACCCAGCAGATATTTGTTTTCATAGATTGCGTTGGCCTGAACACAGGGAACAACGTAATCATCACAGAATTCATCTACAACGTCTTCAATATAGAGTTTAACAGCACCGCTGAGTCTTGCTCTTTCATCCAGTCCATCCAGCTCATTGCCCTGTCCTACATCGATACAGCAGCAAACAACATCATAATCATAATTTTCCTTTAACCAGGGGATGATCACTGTGGTATCAAGTCCGCCTGAATACGCAAGTACAACTTTTTCTTTCATAAATAGGAACCCCTTTTTCTTTTATTTTTTCAAATGCAGCTTCCAATCTTGTGGAAAACAGATTTGAAAAATTGTGATTCGAGCTAATGATTCCGGCCGCAATGTGCGGCTAAGAATTACTTGATTAATATACAACAAAGTGGTATGATTTGCAAGGGTAAATTATACAGAAAAGGGGAAAATTTGAAAAATAATTGAATATTATGCAAAAATAATGTATAATTACTCTCTGTTATAGAAGACGTTCGTGAAGGAAAGGAAGGAGAGGTCTGCCGGCAGCTGTCGGCGGCGGTGAACAGTATGATTAAAGCAGGTATTATTGGTTCAACAGGTTATGCTGGAGCAGAGCTGGTTCGTTTACTTTATCAGCATGAAGAAGCAGAGGTTGTCTGGTATGGTTCCAGAAGTTATGTGGATAAGAAATATTATAGTGTGTATCCCAACATGTTTGAAATCATTGATGCTTCTTGTCTGGATGATAATATGGCAGAATTAGCAGAACAGGTGGATGTGATTTTTACAGCAACTCCTCAGGGATTATGTGCTTCTTTAGTGAATGAAGATATTTTATCGAAAGTTAAGATGATCGATCTGAGTGCAGATTTTCGTCTGAAAGATGTTGCTGTTTATGAAAAATGGTATAAATTGGAGCATAAAAGTCCGCAGTGGATTCCCGAAGCCGTTTATGGTCTTTGTGAGATCAATCGTGAGCAGGTGAAAAAGGCAAGATTGGTTGCAAATCCTGGCTGCTATACGACCTGTTCGATTTTAACCGCATATCCTTTGGTAAAAGAAGGGCTGATCGATCCGAATACGTTGATCATTGATGCAAAATCCGGTACTTCCGGAGCTGGCAGAGGGGCAAAGGTTGACAATCTGTTTTGTGAAGTCAATGAAAATATGAAAGCCTATGGCGTAACAACCCATCGGCATACACCGGAAATTGAAGAACAGCTTGGATATGCCTGCGGTCAGGAGATTCGGATCAATTTCACACCGCATCTGGTGCCGATGCAGAGAGGAATTTTAGCGACTGAATATGCTGCTTTGATGCCGGGTGTGACCGCAGCAGATATTCGCAGTGCTTATGAAAAATATTACAAGACGGAAAAATTTGTTCGCGTACTGCCAGAGGGTATGGTTCCGCAGACACGTTTTGTAGAGGGCAGCAATTATGTAGATGTGAATTTTGTAGTGGATGAGCGGACAAATCGTGTGGTCATGATGGGTGCGATGGATAATCTGGTCAAAGGAGCAGCAGGACAGGCTGTTCAGAATATGAACCTGTTATTTGGCTTACCAGAAGATATGGGATTGAAGCAGGTTCCGATGTTCCCGTAATGCAGAAGAAGGGTGTAACTTCTATAAATTAAGATGATTAAAAAAAGAATAGGCAGGAAAAGCGGATAAGGAAAGGAAGGCTTATTAAGATGGCAGAGAACAAAACAATGGAACAAAGTGGAATGGATGAAATTATGAAAAAGGCAGAGGTGCTGATCGAGGCACTTCCCTATATTCAGCGTTTTAACCGCAAGATCATTGTTGTAAAGTATGGCGGAAGTGCTATGGTAGATGAGAAACTGAAGCATAGTGTGATCGCGGATGTCGTTCTGTTAAAATTGGTTGGTTTTAAGCCGATCATTGTACATGGCGGTGGAAAAGAAATCAGTAAATGGGTTGCGAAAGCCGGGATGGAACCGAAGTTTATTAATGGGCTGCGTGTAACGGATGAAGCAACGATGGAAATTGCAGAGATGGTCTTGAATCGTGTGAACAAAGGACTGGTCCAGATGATCGAACAGCTGGGTGTAAAGGGCGTTGGAATCAGCGGAAAAGACGGTGGTCTGCTGCATGTTACCAGACGTTATTCCGATGGTCAGGACATTGGCTTTGTAGGAGAAATCGATGCGGTTGATCCGCAGATTATTTATGACCTGTTAGAAAATGATTTTCTGCCGGTTATCTGCCCGATTGGTTTTGATGACAATTTTGATACATACAATATTAATGCAGATGATGCAGCATGTGCGATCGCAAAAGCCGTAAATGCTGAGAAACTGGCATTCTTATCAGATATTGAAGGGGTCTATCGTGATTTTAATGATAAATCCACTTTGATTTCTGAGCTGGAGATTGAAGAAGCTGAGCAGCTGATGAAAGAGGGGGTAATCGGCGGCGGCATGATTCCCAAGCTTGGCAACTGCATTGAAGCGTTGAGAGAAGGCGTTTCCAGAGTTCATATCTTAGACGGACGGATTCCGCATTGCTTACTTTTAGAAATTTTTACGAAAAAAGGAATCGGAACAGCGATTCTGGAACATAAAGAATAAGAATACAGACAGGAATAAGACGAAGGAAACGTGAAAATTTTTTCGAGTTAGCAAAAGTACGATCAAAAACCGAATAAATAAGCCGATACTGGAGAGGCGGAGAGGAACACTATGAGTAATACGATTGAAGAATTAAAGAATATGCCGAAAGAGGAAGCAATTGCCTGCGGCGAAAAGGTTTTGCTGCATACATATAATCGTTATCCGATTATTTTTGAAAAAGGCGAAGGAATGTATCTGTATGATTCCGAAGGAAAGCAATACCTGGATTTTTGTGCTGGAATTGCAGTATTTGCGCTGGGGCATAAAAATGAAAAATTTAATGCAGCGGTGAAAGAACAGGTCGATTCTCTGGTACATACATCCAATTATTATTATAATTTTCCGGCGATCGCAGCAGCACAGAAATTAACAGAAGCAGCTGGTATGGATCGAGTTTTCTTTACGAACAGCGGTACCGAAGCGATAGAAGGTGCGATTAAGACTGCAAGAAAATATGCTTATCAAAAAGATGGAAGAACAGATCATGAAATCATTGCGATGAACCATTCTTTCCATGGAAGAAGTATGGGAGCATTGTCTGTAACTGGCAATCCGCATTATCAGGAAGCCTTTCGTCCTCTGATCGGCGGCGTTCAATTTGCAGAATTTAATGATCTGGACAGTGTAAAAAGATTAGTAACAGATAAAACCTGTGCGATCATTTTGGAACCGGTTCAGGGAGAAGGTGGTATTTATCCGGCAAATGAAGAATTTCTGAAAGGGGTTCGTGCTATCTGCGATGAACACGATATTTTGCTGATTTTTGATGAAATTCAGTGCGGAATGGGACGTACTGGCAAAATGTTTGCCTGCCAGCATTATGGAGTGGAACCGGATGTGATGACGGTTGCAAAAGCACTCGGCTGCGGACTTCCGGTTGGGGCTTTTCTGGTAAAAGAAAAAGCAGCCGCTCTGGAAGCAGGTGATCATGGCAGTACTTATGGCGGTAATCCGCTGGTTGGTGCAGCTGCAAATGCAGTCTTTGATATTTTTAAAGAGGATCATATTTTAGACAATGTAAAAGAAACCGGTGCGTATTTGTTTGAAAAGCTGGAAGCTGTGAAAGAGGCACATCCGGAAATAGTTGATCATAGGGGAATTGGCTTTATGCAGGGACTGGAATTTTCCATACCCGCTGGTCCGATTGCAGCGAAATGTATTGAAAATGGTCTGATCCTGATTACGGCAGGAGCCAATACGATTCGCTTTATTCCGCCTTTGATTACACAAAAAGAACATGTTGATCAGATGGTTGAAATTCTGGAAAGCTGTCTGTAGAACATGATGGGAGATTCGAGAGAAGAAGATCATAAGGATGCGTGTACGCATTCTTATGAATCTTATAAAAAGGAAGAAACTCTGTCAGGGAAAATCGCTTCTAATGGAAAAAAATGTTTGCAAGAAGCTGCTTCTGATGGGAAAGAGCATTTGCAAGAAGCTGCTTCTGATGGGAAAGAGCATTTGCAAGAAACCGCTTCTGATGGAAAAGAGCATCTGCAAGAAACCGCTTCTGATGGGAAAGAGCATCTGCATGAAGCTGCTTCTGATGGGAAAGAGCATCTACATGAAGCTGCTTTTGATGGAAAGGAACATATACATGAGGCAGGGGAAGGGCTTCATCACATGAAGGATGGGGTATCCCATATGAAAGAAGGGATTCATCACGCAAGGGAAGAAATTCAGCAGGATCTTCAATACGTAAAGATTCATACGCGTGAGGGAATTACCGGAAGTTTAACGAGTATGGAGCGCAGTATTCGGAATTTCCTGGATTGGGCTGTCTTTGGTATTTTAGTGGGATTGATAGCGGGGTTTGTTGCAGCAGTATTTGGTCTGCTTTTGACAGCGCTTACCGCTTATCGCAGGAACCATGTGCAGCTGATTCTGGGACTTCCGCTGGCGGGTCTGGCCATTGTTTTCCTATACAACCATGTAGGGGAACGGGGCGACAAAGGGACCAATCTGGTGCTTCGTTCTGTCCGGGAAGGGGAAAAGGTTCCCTGGTATGTGGCGGTGCGGATTTTTATTGCAACGGCGATTACACATTTGTTTGGCGGTTCTGCTGGACGAGAAGGAGCTGCGCTTCAATTAGGAAGTTCGATCAGTTCTACTTTGGCAAAAGTTTTGCATCGAGAAGGAAAAGATACGACGATCACGGTAATGTGCGGTATGAGTGCCGCTTTTTCCGCATTATTTGGCACACCGCTTGCCGCTTCTATTTTTGCAATGGAGGTTGTCAATGTAGGAGAAATGTATTATTCGGCACTTGTCCCCTGTAGTTTTGCAGCATTGGTTGGTTCGATGGTTGCCGATGCAATGGGAGCAGAAGGTGAAATTTTTCAGATTCTTGCATTGCCGGAAATGACACCGGTTGTTTGTTTGAAGATTTTGATCCTGGCAGCAGGATGTGCGCTTGTCAGCGTTATCTTTTGTCTGTTTTTGCATGCGTTCCACCATTTTTTCCATAAATCGTTTTGGAATCCGTATGCAGCGGTTTTGACTTCGGGGATTCTGGTTGTCCTTTTAACGATCGTGGTACAATCTTCGGATTATATGGGAACGGGGATGCATATCATTGAAAAAGCGATGGAAGGGGAAGTAAGGCCAGAAGCTTTTCTTTTGAAAATCTTGTTTACGGCGCTGACATTGGGAGCGGGATATAAAGGCGGTGAAATTGTTCCTTCCTTTTTTATTGGTGCGACCTTTGGCTGTCTGGCTGGACAGATTCTGGGAATTTCGCCCTCGCTTTGTGCGGCAGTCGGAATGGTATCGGTATTTTGCGGAGTGACGAACTGTCCCATCAGTTCCTTGCTGATTGCCGCAGAATTATTTGGATTTGATGGAATTTACTATTTTCTGATCGGAGTTGTCGTCAGCTATATGCTTTCTGGCTATTATAGTTTGTATTCCAGTCAGAAGATTATTTTCGGCAAATATCGATCCAGAATTTTGGAGAAATTTGATTAAACGTGCAGAATAGCGCGGATTCGTACAGATTGCGGTTGGATTTTTACTGAAAACATCTCTGTGTTAAAGAATCCAGTGTATCGCTGCGAAAGGCAGAACACAGTCAAAATATCGCTGAAATCATTGGCATCAAACCATGCAGTGTATCACTGCGAAAGACTCAAAGTCGTTTCTGAAGATTTAAGAATGTTAAGAAAAAGAAAAGATAGTTTAGAAAGAATTTATTGATGAGGATATTGCTTTCTTGTGCTGATTTGAGTACAATGTATGGTACGGGACAGGTATTTCGTTCAAAAGAAGGGAGTACCATGAAATTACAGCGTATGAAAGCAGCAGCAGTTGCAGTATTATTCCTGATTGCGGGAGTGCTTTACAGCGCAGGCCGCAGTCAGGATATTTTTTTGTATGAAAGTGCTCAGCTTTCCGAAGAAGATGATTGGAGCGATTCAACAGGAAAGACCAAGGCGCCAAAGACACAGGACTTAGGGAAGGAACAAGGTTCTGCACAGTCAGACGGCAGCGCAGCTTCGGAAAGTGGCACAGCAAAGGGAGAAGCAGGAGATGCCGAACCATCCGGTTTTCAGGAATCGGAGGAAATGCTTCTTCATGTGCATGTATGCGGTGCTGTGAAAAACGCAGGTGTATACTTGCTTTCGGAAGGTTCTATTGTACAGGATGCGATTGATGCAGCTGGCGGTGCCGTAAAGGATGGTGCAGTAGATTATTTAAATTTGGCAGGAACTGTTTCGGAAGGTGATAAAATTTATGTTCCTTTTTTAAAGGAAGTGGAAAGTCTTTATGGGGATGCGGGTCCGATCGGGCAAAGCAGTCAGGAGACGGGCGTTTCCAGCAGCAATACGGATGCTGCGCAGCGTACACTGGTTAATCTGAATACAGCCAGTAAGGAGCAGCTGATGACATTGTCTGGAATTGGTGAGACCAGAGCAGATGCGATTCTTGCGTATCGGGAGGCGAATGGCCGTTTTCAGACCATTGAAGATGTGATGAAGGTTTCCGGCATTAAAGAAGGGGCATTTGCAAAAATAAAAGATCAGATAACGGTCTGAAAGAAGAACAGCAGGAGCTGTTTGGGAGGAAGAAGAAAGAATGAATAAGAAGATTCTGGTTGTAGATGATGAAAAACTGATCGTAAAAGGAATTAAATTCAGTTTGCAGCAGGAAGGCTGGGACGTGGATTGTGCATATGATGGCGGAGAAGCTTTAGAGATGGCGAAACAGACCGAATATGATATGGTATTGTTGGATGTGATGCTTCCGGTTTATGAAGGAACAGAGGTTTGTCGTATGATCCGTGAGTTTTCGAATATGCCGATCATCATGCTGACCGCTAAAAACAGCGATATGGATAAGATCCTGGGATTGGAGTACGGTGCAGATGATTATGTGACGAAGCCATTTAATATCCTGGAAGTCAAAGCCAGAATTAAGGCAATTATGCGGCGCAGTACGAAGTCGGATAAGAAAGAGGAGGAGAATGATTCTCGAATTGTAGCAGGTGATCTGGCTTTGGATCGAGAGAGCCGTACCGTATCGATCGCCGGAAAGGATATCAATTTAACTGCGAAGGAATTTGATCTTCTGGAATTGCTGATTTTGAATCCTGGAAAGGTGTATGGGCGTGAAAAGCTGCTGAATATTGTCTGGGGCTATGAGTATCCAGGCGATGTCCGTACGGTAGATGTTCATGTGAGAAGACTGCGTGAGAAGATTGAGAAAACACCGAGTGATCCGCAGTATGTACAGACAAAATGGGGTGTTGGCTACTATTTTAAGGGACAGCAGTGATGAGGCGCAGCGATGTGGTTTGCTAAAAAGAATCATGTAATAGAGAATGTACGCAGTGCATTTTTGCACTGCATGAAAAGCTTTCGGGTGCGGATTTTTCTTCTGATCGTTGGGATGGCGTGGATTCCCTTTCTCTTTATGAATGAATATATTGCGAAGGACTCCCATTCGATTCAAGTAGAGCAGCGCGTTGAGGAACTTCAGTATCAGGCAAGGACATTATCGCGGCAGATGTCTCGCTCTGCATATTTAAGCAATGAGGATGCCCCTGGTATGAATGCCGCTTTGGATGCAGAGATCAGCTTGCTTTCGAGTATTTACGATGGTCGTATTCTGGTGATCGATGAAAGCTTTCGCGTTGTAAAAGATACGTATAGTACAGATACCGATAAGATTAATATTTCACAGAATGTACTAAAGTGCTTTAAGAATGGAGAGGATACCTCCTATCAGTATTATCCGGAAAGTGCTTATGCAGAATTTACCGTTCCGATCTATGATCAGGCCTTAAAAAAGGTAAAAGGGGTAATGGTCTGCACGACTTCAGTCAAGGAACTGGAAGGACAGTTAGTGGATCAAAAGCAGCGTTATCAGATTATTGAGGTGGCAATCTGTATTTTGCTTAGCGTGATTGCGTTGTTCTTCTCAGCGTTCTTACTTCGCCCGTTTAAGAAACTGGAGAATGAATTAAACCGTGCCAATCAGGGGGATATGCAGCCGATTTCGGTTCCGGATTGTCAGGAAACGGAGCGGATCGCAGCGGTATATAACGAATCGCTGCTGCGATTGAAGCATTTGGATGAAAGCCGTCAGGAATTTGTATCCAATGTTTCGCATGAGCTGAAAACACCGATTACTTCCATCCGGATTTTAGCCGATTCGCTGATTTCCATGGGAGAAGCACCGGTTGAATTGTATCAGGAATTTATGCAGGATATTTCCAATGAAATTGACCGAGAAAGCCGCATTATCGATGACCTTCTGGAGATGGTGCGGTTAGACCGCAGCAATGCCGAACTGACGGTGCAGCGTGTGAATATGAACGAACTAATGGAAAATGTCCTGAAACGTTTGAAAGGTAATGCCGAACAGCGCAATATTACGATTACATTGGAGTGTATGCGTCCTGTCGTAGCCGATGTCGATGAACTGAAATTTACACGATTGGTGACGAATCTGGTGGAAAACTCGATCAAATATAATCGGGATGGTGGACAAGTTACCGTTTCGTTAAATGCCGATCAGACCTATTTTTATGTGAAGATCGTAGATACTGGTGTCGGAATATCCGAAGATGAAATCGGCAAGATTTTTGAACGTTTTTACCGGGTTGATAAGGCTCGTTCCAGAGAAACCGGCGGAACCGGTCTGGGGTTGGCAATCTGCAAGGATATCGTGCAGCTGCACCATGGGGTGATCCGTGTCAGCAGTGATTTTGGAGAAGGTTCCACCTTCGTTGTGCGTGTTCCATTGGTCTATATTCCATAAGAATGGGAGGGGATGAGAAGATGTACAGAAAATTTTGGATCAGATGTATCCTTTTACTCGTGGCAGCAGCAGGAATCTTCGCTCTTTCAGCTTGTGCGCAAAAGAAACAGGAAATTCAGTCGGACCCGGAACATGGTGTCTATACGATTTATTATAAAAATGCCGAAGGGACTGAGCTGGTGCGGGATGTGTATCGAACCGATACCAAAAGTGGTCAAAAAGAGGATTTGATCCGGGAGTTGATTCGAGTTCTGCAAAGTCAGAAAGAGGACGATCCCAGTATTCTGCCTGCTGTTTCTTCCAGTTTGGAAGTGTTGGACTGTAACGCAGCACTGATGCCCTATTTGACGCTGAATTTTTCCAAATCTTACTCGGAACAGAGCAGTTTGGATGAGATTTTATGTCGTTCTGCGCTGGTGCTGACTCTGACACAGGTAGAAGGCATTCAGTATATGGAGATTCAAGTGGAAGGGCAGCCGCTGTTAGACGCTGCGCAAAAGCCCGTAGGAAAGTTGTCCGCAGATAAGATCATGACCAATATCAATGGCAATATGTTTTCCAGACAGAAAAGTAATCTGATTTTGTATTTTGCAAGTCAGGATGGAAAAGAGTTGGTTGAAGTAGAGCGAACCGTTTTAAATGACAGCAGTATTGCAATGGAAAAATTGGTTATGAATCTGCTTTTGGAGGGACCATCTGACAGTAATACAAGGGCGGTTATTCCAGATACTGTATCGGTTTTGGACAGTTCCGTTCGCTCCGGTACTTGTTATGTTAATTTTGATTCGGCTTTTCTAACGGATACGATGGATCTTCCGCCGGAAATCATTATCTATGCGATCGTAAATTCGTTATCGGAACTAAATGATGTCAGTCAGGTACAGATTATGGTCAATGGTTCCTCGGATATTAAATTTAAGGAAAGTTTTTCTTTAGCGGAGCCGTTGACAAAGGATTTGAATTATCTGTTTGTACAAGAAAAAGAATAAAAATCGCAGTGCTTACTTTACTTTAAGAAATGATGTACGATTACAAGCTAAACTTGTTACTAGGACTCCCACAGGCTTGCCCGCGGGAGTAGCCACAAAGAAAGGAGTCGGGGGCTCGAATTAAACAAATAAAATTAATTAAACAAATAGAAAAGATACAACAAATAAAACAAATGCAAACAATACATGCAATTCCGATACAAATTCCAATGAAGCGAATTTTAGTTACCTGCTTTTTGGCTTGTATCGGTGGAATTGCAGTAGAACGATATGTGAGCGGTTCTTTATTGCAAGCGTATGCTCAAAACAGCAGACAACTAACAGAAAGCGGAAGCAGCAGTCTGGGAGTGTCTGCTGTTCTTGCTATTAGCATGGTCATTTTGATGACAGTCGGCGGAGCACTCTGTGCACTTGCAATCTGGTATTTTGGTGCTGCGTATTCCCGGAAACGACTGTTTGGGTATGCATTAGCAGCCGCGATTTGTTTCGTTATAGGTGCGGCAAGGTGCCAGGATGTACTGGAAATGCCGCAGGATTTGGAACGACTGGATGGAGAATGGATTCAGGGGCGTGGGATTTTAGAGCAGGTTACAGAAAAAGAAGGAAGTGTGACATTGCTGCTTCGTCAGATTAAGCTGGAAGAACCGTATTCGAAGAAATTGGATTGCAAATTGTATGGGAGTGTCAAAGGGGAAGGAAGTGCAGATTCGGATTCGGTATTCGATACGGCATCTTTTCGGGAAAAAGCGCGGCCGGGGCAGGTTGTTTGCTTTGAGGGGAAATTGATGCGTTATTCAGAAGCCACGAATCCAGGGGAATTTGATTATCGGAAATATTGCTGGAGCCTAGGAATTGGCGGTCAGGTTTCGCTAAAAGAAAGTCAGGTGCAATTCTTTGGAACGGGTTCCTGCTTTCGGTATACTTTGCAGAAGCTGCATTTTTTTCTCAAGGAGCGGTTGCTGCTTTTAGCACAGCCTTCCGATGCCGGTATTTTAATCTGCCTTTTAACGGGAGATAAAAGTGAATTGGATGCGTATTGGAAAGATCTGTATGGAGAAGCTTCGATTTTGCATTTACTATCGCTAAGTGGACTGCATGTTGGCATTTTAGGAATGGGGCTCTTTCGCTTCCTGCGCAAACTAGTTGGCAGCTTTTTAACAAGCAGTTTACTTTCTGGATTTTTTATGGTTGCTTTTTGCGTCATGACAGGCTCTGGAACTTCTATGGTACGGGCGATGATCTGCTTTTTGCTGTTTTTGCTGGCAGGATATACAGGAAGAAGCTATGACCTGCCAACGGCTGCATCAGCCGCGGGAATCCTGCTCTTATGGGAACATCCGCTGCTGCTATTTGAAGCCGGTTTTGTGATGACATTTAGCTGTGTCATGGGAATTGGCTATCTGCTGCCGCTTGGTGAGTTGGTTTTTATAGAAAATCACGAAGAAGATGAGCCGTGGAGGAAGACGCAAGGGAAAATTCAAAAAAGTCTTTTAAGTGCTGCCTTGTTACAGTTATCTTCTCTGCCTGCTGTGCTGTGGTTTCAGGGCAGTGCATCGCTTGCCGGTCCGATCATTAATTTGCTTACTGTTCCATTGATGGATTTTGTATTAATATCGGATTTGTTAGCAGTATCTGCCAGTTTTCTTTCTCTGAATTTGGGTGTGTTTCTGTTGGGAGCGGCGCATTATATTTTGAGTTGGTATGAAGCTGTGTGTCTTGTTTTTCAGCGGGCTTCTTTTTTGCAGATTGTGACGGGGAGACCGCATGGATGGCAGATTTTTCTTTGGGGGGTGCTGTTGGCAGGGGTCTTGCTCTGGCGTTACCAGGAACTGATCTGGAAACAAAAAAAGTCGCCGTTTTGGATGGGGCTGTTTTTGTTTCCTTGCACGTTATTTTTGCTGCAGCGCACACCATCGCATGCATTTTCGATACAGTTTTTAGATGTAGGGCAGGGTGATGGGATTGTGTTGGAATTGCCAGATGGACAGGGGACTTTTTGCATTGATGGCGGCAGCAGCAGTCGGAGCAAATTAGAGGAATATGTCTACGAACCGTATTTTGCCTTTGCGGGAATTGAAGAAGTAGATGGCTGGCTGATCACGCATCCCGATTCGGATCATTATTCAGGAATGTTAGCCTTATTGGAAGATGGATTTTCCATTCACCATATTTTTATGGCAGAACAATTTCAGGGGAGTGAATTGGCAGCGCAAATAGAAGCACTGCATCCGATTGATTATATTACAGCAGGAGATCAGATGAAGATAGGAGATCTGCAATTGGAATTTTTGCATCCGGCATCTTCTTATCCAGCAACTGATGGAAATGCAGCATCGGCTGCGGCTTACGTCACCTGGAATGGATTTTCTGCATTATTTACAGGCGATGTTTCGCAAGAAGCGGAACCGCTGCTGATTGAGCGATTAGATGGACGCAAAGTAGATCTGCTGAAGGTGGCACATCATGGTTCCAAAACGGCGACTTCGCAGGAATTTTTGGAAAAAACAGCTCCTACCACAGCAATTATTTCCTGTGGAGCGAGTAATCGTTATGGACATCCGCATCAGGAAGTATTGGAACGTTTGGAAATGGAAGGAATTTCTGTATATCGAACAGATCAACTCGGTGCGATTCAGGTCATCTGCCGTTTGGGAGAAGAGATGGATTTGCGCAGTATAACTTGCACAAAGGTGTGTTTTCGTTTATAATGTTTCCGCCAGAAAAACCATGCATCGTTCAGAGAATAGCGGATTTCGGTGTGGAAGGACTCTTATTAACGATAGGATTTCCGAAAATGCACTGTCTTTTGGGAAAATATATAGTATAATAGATAAGGAAATCTGCTTTTGTTCTATCAAAAGAGAAAAAAAGATTCATGGAATAAAAGTGAACCATCTGTCCAAAGGAGATTGCATGGAAGTGATGGATATGGACTGCATCGATTTGGGACGATATAGATTGAAAGGAAAGGAACTGGGCTTTTGAGAAGCTCTGGAAAAATATCATGTTTCGTTTTTTTATAAAGCCGGATCAAATGACAGGCGATCAGATTGTGATAACGGGAGAAGATGTCAATCATATGAAAAATGTCCTTCGCATGAAGCCGGGGGAAAAAGTTCGGATCAGTGATGGAACGAAGGAAGATTGTTTCTGTACAATTGTGGAATTGAACGAGCAGGAAGTTCTTTTGCACATTGACAGCCGTGAAGTTTCTTCTATTGAGCTTCCGGTTCAGATTTATTTGTTTCAAGGGCTTCCCAAGTCCGATAAAATGGAGCTGATCATCCAAAAAGCAGTGGAGCTGGGTGTCTATTCCATTGTTCCGACGGCAATGAAACGTTCGGTTGTGAAGCTGGATTCGAAGAAAGCGCCTGCGAAAGTCAAACGCTGGAATGCAATCGCAGAAAGTGCCGCCAAACAAAGTGGCCGTATGGTGATTCCGCAGGTACAGATGCCCATGACCTTTTCACAGGCATTAGAGATGGCAGATGGAATGGATTATAAACTGCTGCCGTATGAAAATGAAGAAGGAATGGAAGGGGTTCGCCGGCTTCTGGGAGAATTGGCAGAGCAGGTAAAACAGCAGCGCGAAAAAAAAGCAGCTGCATATGAAGGAACAAATGCGGCACAAGCAACGGTACAAACAGCGGCACAAACAGAGGAAGTTTCTCCAATCCGAATTGGAATTTTAATTGGTCCAGAAGGTGGATTTGAAGAAAAAGAAGTGGAACAGGCTGCGGAACAAGGCTGGAATCCTATTTCATTAGGAAGACGGATTTTGCGCACAGAGACTGCAGGAATGGCACTGCTTTCCATTTTGGTTTATTTGCTGGAGCCGTAGAAGCTTTATTGGGATGCTTAGTAGCGTTTTAGAATCTGGAGAATAAGATAGTATAGACGTAGAAAGCATTGCGAGATTCAGATGCGAGATTCAGAAAAAGCAATAAAAGATTGAAGAAGCGAAAGGATAAAAGGGATAGTTTGTAGGCAGTCAGCAGACTGGAGGGAATAGGAAATGATGGAAGCATATTTGGATAATTCAGCTACAACTTGTGCATTTGCACGAGTATGTGATATTATGATGAAGACGATGTCTCAAGATTATGGGAATCCGTCCTCCTTGCATACAAAAGGATTTCAGGCAGAAACTTATATCAAAGATGCCAGGGAAGCAATTGCGCGAAGCCTTCGTGTGAGTGAACGTGAGATTATTTTTACATCAGGTGGAACCGAGTCCAATAATATGGCATTGATCGGCTGTGCGATGGCTAATCGAAGAAATGGGAATCATTTGATTACAACAGTATTTGAACATTCTTCGGTGGGGAATACGATGCGCTTTTTGGAAGAACAGGGATTTCGGGTTACTTATCTTCCAGTAGATCAGGAAGGAACCGTTTCCTTGCAGTCACTGGAAGAAGCGATTTGTCCGGATACGATCCTGGTTTCAGTTATGTATGTGAATAATGAAATTGGGGCGGTGCAGCCGGTTGAAGAAATCGCACGGATCATTCATCGGAAAAAGCCGGATGTATTATTTCATGTAGATGCCATCCAAGCTTATGGTAAGTATGTGATCCGCCCCAAACGTCAGGGCATTGATCTGTTATCTGTCAGTGGTCATAAGATTCATGGTCCGAAAGGAACGGGATTTTTGTATGTGCGGGATAAGGTTAAGATCAAACCGTTAATCTTTGGTGGTGGTCAGCAGCAAGGGATGCGTTCTGGTACGGAAAATGTACCAGGTGTTGCAGGCCTGGGAGAAGCGGTGAAGGAAATTTACAAAGATCATGAGGAACGGATCCGGCGTATGTATGCATTTAAGCATGCATTTGTAGAGCGTTTGGAAGAATTGGATGGAATCGTGATCAATGGACAGCCGCTTGATCAGGGGGCACCGCATATTGTAAGTGTTAGTTTTCGGGGAATCCGAAGTGAAGTTCTGCTTCATGCATTGGAAGAAAAAGGGGTATATGTCTCAGCAGGTTCAGCATGTTCTTCCAATCATCCGGCTGTTAGCGGGACTTTACGGAGTATCGGCGTAGAAAAAGAACTGTTGGATTCGACACTGCGTTTTAGTTTTGGTGTTTTTACAACGGAAGAAGAAGTGCTTTATGCCGCCGATGCGGTCAAAGAACTGGTGCCGATGCTTCGCAGATTCAAACGAAAATAAAATGATGTCGGCAAAATTTCGAAAAAAGTGATGCAAACATACAACATAGAAAATACAATACAGAAAATAAGAATGGAGAAAACAATGAAATTTCATGCTTTTTTGATTAAATATGCAGAAATCGGTATTAAAGGCAAAAACCGTTATCTGTTTGAAGATGCACTGATGAAGCAGATCCGTCGTGCGCTGCGCCGGATTGAAGGAAGCTTTAAGGTGGGAAAAGAAGATGGTCGTATTTATGTAATGGCTGAGAATGATGATTTTGAAGAAGAAGATGTTTATGATGCGTTACAGCATGTATTTGGTATCCAGGGAATTTGCCCGATGCTTCAGGTTGAAGATGAAGGTTGGGAAAAACTTTGCGAAACCGTTGTTTCTTATATGAAAGAAACGTATGCAGAGAAGGAATCCTATAGCTTTAAGGTGCAGGCACGTCGCGCAAGAAAGAATTATCCATACAATTCAAATGAGATTTGCTGCAATATGGGAGAAGTGATCTTGAATGAACTGCCTCAGACGCATGTAGATGTTCATAATCCAGATGTTATGCTGCATATTGAAATCCGTCAGAAGATTAATATCTACTCAAAGACTGTAAAAGGACCTGGCGGTATGCCGATTGGCACCAATGGAAAAGCAATGCTTTTATTGTCTGGTGGTATTGACAGTCCGGTTGCTGGTTATATGATCGCAAAACGAGGCGTTGTACTGGATGCAGTTTATTTCCATGCACCGCCGTATACGAGTGATCGTGCAAAACAGAAAGTAATTGATCTGGCGAAAGAAGTTGCGGCATATGCAGGACCGATCAATCTGCATATTGTGAATTTCACCGATATTCAGCTGGCGATTTATGAAAAATGTCCTCACGATGAGCTGACGATCATTATGAGAAGATATATGATGAAGATTGCACAGGATTTGGCAAATCAGACGGGTTCACTGGCACTGGTTACGGGAGAAAGTATCGGACAGGTTGCTTCTCAGACGATGCAGTCCATGGCTGTTACAAACGAAGTCTGCAATCTGCCGGTTTATCGTCCCTTAGTAGGATTTGATAAGCAGGATATTGTTGAAATTTCACAGCAGATTGGAACATTTGAGACTTCCATCCTTCCGTATGAAGACTGCTGTACGATTTTTGTAGCCAAACATCCAGTTACTAAGCCAAATTTAGGAATCATTAAACGTTCTGAAAGCAATTTGGAAGGAATCATAGAAGGCTTGTATGAAACTGCAATGAGTACGGTAGAAACCGTTTGGTGTGAAAGCGAGCGATAAACGAGGAGAATCTGGTAAGAATCTGAGTAGAAACACGGTGTGGAAGAACTGCGTAGGGAAATCCAAGTGGAAACATGTGGTGGAAGAACTGCGTAGGGAAATCCAAGCGGAAACACGGTGTGGAAGAACTGCGTAGGGAAATCCAAGTGGAAACATCTGGTGAAAGAACTGCGTAGGGAAATCCAAGTGGAAACATCTGGTGGAAGAACTGCGAGGAGAAGATTTAAGCGGAAACATGCTGTGAAAACGATCAGATAAATAAGTTTGGCAAACAACTTATACGGAACTTGTACTAGACATAAAAAGGGGATGCTCTTGTGAACATCCCCTTCTTAGATATCGATTGCTGTAATCAGTAGATGAAAGATTTGCTTTGATCTGTCTGATTTCGTCTCAGGATTAGTCTACTACGTAAGGCTTTAAAGCTTCCATAATTTCATCCAGTTTGTCTGTAGCATGAATATTCAGTTCGATTTTTTTGGAAAGGTCCAGGCTGAAAATGCCCATGATGGATTTTGCATCAATGACGTATCTGCCAGAAATCAAATCAAAATCAGAATCAAATTTGGATAATGTATTAACAAATTCTTTTACTTTATCAATTGAGTTTAACATAATAGTGATGGTTTTCATGGGAAAATCCTCCTTTAATAAATGTTGGCCAAATCGTTGTAAGGCCGTTCAGTAAAGTTGAACAGCTACAATTTTACTAAGAGACGAACGGGATGTCAAGGTATTTTACTGAGTACACATTTTAGCAGGCGTAAGCGAGCTGTCTAAAAGATGGTATACAATTTAGAAAATACTTGCCAAAAAGCTAAAAATTTAATTGGAAGAATGATTTGAGACGTTCAAAAAAATAAAAAAGTGCACAAAAGACGTGTAATTAAGTTGGGAAAGGATGAAAAATATGAAAAAACGAGCAGCATTTCATACATTGGGCTGCAAAGTGAATACGTATGAAACCGAAGCAATGAAATCACAGCTGCGTGAACACGGATATGAGATTGTACCGTTTTCTGAAACAGCGGATGTTTATATTATCAATACGTGTACGGTTACGAATATAGCGGATCAAAAATCAAGACAGATGCTGCACAAGGCGCGTAAAAAAAATCCTGAGGCGGTGATCGCAGCAGTGGGTTGTTATGCACAGGCATTTAAAGATGCTTTGGTGGAAGATCGTACAGCAGATCTGATCATTGGTAATAATCAAAAAAGTCGATTATATGAACTGCTGGAGGAATATGAAAGCAGCCGCTGTCTTCAGGAAGCCGTTTGTGATCTGAAAAAAGAGCGCACGTATGAACCGATGTTTTTAACATCAACTGAAGATCGCACAAGGGCATTTTTAAAGATTCAAGATGGATGTAATCAATTTTGTAGCTATTGTTTGATTCCTTATGCAAGAGGACGAGCAAGAAGCCGTGCAATGGAAGATGTTGTGGCAGAAATTCGAACACTGGCAGCGCAGGGATTTCAGGAAGTCGTGCTGACTGGAATTCATCTAAGTTCTTATGGTGTGGATTTTAATGAAGAAAAACGACCGATGTTAAAAGAAATGATTCTGGCAGCAGCAGAAATCGAAGGTATTGAACGAATCCGTCTGGGTTCTTTAGAGCCCAATGTCATTACCGAAGAATTTATCGAGCCGTTAGCCGCTTGTGATAAATTCTGCCCGCATTTTCATCTTTCCCTGCAGAGTGGATCGGATGCAACATTAAAACGGATGAATAGACACTATTCGGCGCGTGAATACTATGAAAAATGTGAATTGATCCGCCGTTATTTTGAACATCCCGCCATTACAACTGATGTGATCGCAGGATTTCCGCAGGAAACAGAAGAAGAATTTGAAGAAACCTGTGCATTTGTGGAAAAAGTAGGATTTGCGGAGATGCATGTTTTTAAATATTCTCGCAGAAAAGGGACAAAAGCAGATGCAATGGAAGGACAGGTTGCAGAGTCTGTAAAAACACAGAGAAGTCATCGACTGCTGGAAATTGCAGCACGGAAGCAGCAGGAATACCTTTTCTGGTATTTGGATCGGGAAATTGAGATTCTGACTGAAGATGAAGTGACATATGAGGGGGAAACCTGGATGTGCGGACATACCAAGGAATATGTGAAATGTCTCTATAAAGAAGGACGTTCCAATATGCTGGAAACAGGACGAGCTTTTTCTGTAACGCCCAATCATATGCTGCTTTTGCGATAAAAAGTATCTGAAAAAAGAAGAATCATATGCTGCTTCTGTGATAAAAAGTATCTGAAAAAAACAGAATGGGATTTTGCAGCAAAACGAACTTTGGCTTCTGTGTCATTCCTGTGTCTTTTTTTGAGTTCTACTTGCCGAATGCTGTAAAATGTATTAAAATAAAACTGAGTATTGCCTGGAAAAAAATATGTAAAGGAAGTGATCTTGTGAACAACACGAATGTAACACAGTTTTTTAAAGCCCCTCAGGACAAGGAAGTTGATGTAGAGCAGGTTCTGGATGCCGTGTGCCATGCGATGATTGAAAAAGGCTACAATCCACAGAGTCAGATCGTGGGTTACATTATGTCAGGTGATCCTACTTATATTACCAGTCATAAAGGTGCCCGAAGTATGATCATGAAGGTAGAACGGGATGAAATTCTGGAAGAATTGATGAGATTTTATGTGGAGAACAAATTAAGCAGGGACTAGATATGCGTATACTGGGACTGGATTATGGTTCGAAGACGGTAGGTGTTGCGATCAGTGACGGATTGGGAATTACGGCACAGGGATTAGAGACGATCCAGAGAGCACAGCCGAATAAACTGAGGAAAACACTCGCACGTATAGAACAACTAATTAAAGAATATGATGTAGAAAAGATTGTGCTGGGTTATCCGTGCAATATGAATCATACAGAGGGACCGCGCGTCCAGGCGACCATGGAATTTATGGAGATGTTAAAGCGACGGACCGGACTGGAGGTTATTTTGCAGGATGAGCGCCTGACAACGGTAGCAGCGGAACGGATTCTGATCGAGTCGGGGGTTCGCCGGGAGAATCGCAAAGAAGTAATCGATCAGATCGCGGCGGGATTTATTTTGCAAACCTACCTGGATACACAGGCTTTTGCAGCACATAAGGAGATGGAATGAATTATAACGACAGTATTGTTCTTGAAATGGAAGATGGCGAAACACTTGAACTGCATGTATTAGAAAAAACTAGAATCTGCGGAAAGGATTATTTGCTGGCAGCGGACAGCAGTCTGAATGATGAGGATTCTAATGAAGCTGAATTCTTTATTTTCAGGGATGATTCTCTTCCCGGCGATTCGGAAGCAATTTATGTCATGGTAGAAAACGAAGATGAACTGGTCGGTGTCATAGATATTTTTCAAAATTTAATGGACGATGTATTAATTGAAAATTAGATTCGCATCGAACAGCTTTAGGATGGTTTTCTCCATGCCCCATATTATAGCTGCATAGAAAAGGCAGCAGAAAGCGCGGAGGTAACTAATTGAAAACAGAAGCAAACCATAAACTTCGTATTATTCCTTTAGGTGGTTTGGAATCAATCGGTATGAACATTACGGCACTGGAATATGATGATACCATTATTGTAGTGGACTGTGGTCTGAGTTTCCCGGGGGAAGATATGCTGGGAATTGACCTGGTTATTCCGGATGTCACATATCTGAAGGAGAACATTGAGAAAGTAAAAGGATTTTTTATCACACATGGACATGAGGATCATATTGGCGCACTGCCCTATGTTCTGCGTGATATCAATGTACCGGTTTACGGCACAAAGCTGACGATCGGTATCATTGAAAGTAAATTAAAAGAGCATCCCAATTTGAAATCTGTGAAACGAAAAGTAGTAAAATATGGTCAGTCGATTAATATGGGCTGTTTTAGGGTTGAATTTATCCGGACAAATCACAGTATCGCGGATGCAGCTGCATTTGCAATTTTTACACCGGTAGGAATTGTGGTGCATACAGGAGACTTTAAGATTGACTACACACCAGTATTTGGTGATGCCGCAGATCTGCAGCGTTTTGCAGAATTAGGCAAAAAAGGGGTACTCGCACTGTTATGTGAAAGTACCAATGCGCTTCGAGAAGGATTTACGATGTCGGAGCGGACAGTTGGCAGAACGTTTGATAATCTGTTTGCGGAGAATGTGGCGCATCGTATTATTGTTGCGACATTTGCTTCCAATGTAGACCGTGTACAGCAGATCATCAATTCTGCACATAAATATGGAAGAAAAGTTGTGGTAGAAGGCCGCAGCATGGTAAATATTATCAATACGGCGTCGGAGCTGGATTATCTAAAGATTCCGGAAGGAACGCTGATCGATCTGGATTCTCTGAAGAATTATCCGGATGAGAAGACTGTTCTGATCACAACCGGCAGTCAGGGCGAATCTATGGCAGCTCTGTCTCGTATGGCAGCAGGAATCCACCGAAAAGTAAGTATTAAACCGGGAGATGCGATTATTTTAAGTTCTTCTCCCATTCCCGGCAATGAAAAGGCAGTTGCAAAGATTATCAATGAACTGTCTATGAAGGGTGCACATGTTATTTACGAAGATACACATGTTTCCGGTCATGCATGCCAGGAAGAAATTAAGTTAATGTATTCACTGCTGCATCCTCGTTATGCGATTCCGATTCACGGCGAATTCCGTCATCGTCAGGCACAGGCCCGCCTGGCAGAGTCTTTAGGCGTTCCGTCTGATCATATTTTCATGATGAATGCCGGAGATGTGTTGGAGATGGACGAGAAATCTGCAGCAGTTACGAAGAAGGTGCATTCTGGTTCTATTTTAGTCGATGGATTGGGTGTTGGTGATGTCGGTAATATCGTACTTCGGGATCGTCAGAGTCTTTCACAGAATGGTATCATTATCGTAGTACTGGCATTAGAGAAGCATTCCAATCAGCTCTTATCCGGTCCGGATATTGTGTCCAGAGGATTTGTTTATGTGAGAGAATCTGAAGATCTGATGGAAGAAGCAAGACAGGTTGTCTGCAATGCAGTCGATGATTGTCTGCGCAGAAATATCACAGACTGGGTTCGTCTGAAAACAGTAATCCGTGATAACCTTAGTGATTTCCTGTGGAAGAAGATGAAACGAAATCCGATGATCCTTCCGATTATCATGGAAGTGTAGTTCATAGAAATAGAACTCATGGAAATGCGATTCATAGAAATAGAATTCATAGTAATGTGATTTATGGATGTGTAGTTCATAAAAATGTGATTCATGGAAATGTAACGCATAGAAGTGTAATTTAGAGAAGTACAAATACGATCGCAGGAGTAAAAATATTGTCCCAAAGCAGAAGTTTTTGGTTTGGCGGCAATTGCAATCGTAAGAATAGAAAAGAAAAAACGTTTGACCTGTGTCTGAAAACAAATGATGTACCGAGTGGGACGGCAGAAAACGGATAGAGAAAGAGAAGTTTTCCAGGGTTTCGTGAACAACAATTCGGATTTGCAGCCAGGTCTTCGGATAAGGTGATCATGACAGGACTGTGCAGTTTTGAGCCGCACAGTCCTGCCTTGCTAAATTCAAGCGGATTTTCGAAATTCGCCTTTGCAGCTAGTCTATAGTTGAATAACTGCTTTGCAGCTTATCAGGAGGTGGACTTGCTGGAATGGATTAAAAAGTTTGCACCAAGGAGAATAACTATGGCGAAGAAAAGAAAAGATCAAACAGAGAAATCCCCGCAGACGATGCGGTTTGCATTGCGGATCGGTGTGAAGTTTATTATAATTCTTCTGCTGGTTCTGCTGGTGCAGTTTGTACTCAGCATAGGATATGATTTTGGTTATAATTTGTTTGCCGCGCCGGCAATGTCATCTGCTCCGGGGCGGGAGATTACGTTTACGGTGGAATCCGGGCAATCTACCTCAGAGATTACAGCGAATCTAAAGGAAGCAGGATTGATTCGGGATAAGTTTGCATTTCGCTGTCAGATTCTTTTTTATGATAAGGTTCTGCAGCCGGGTGAATATAAGCTGAGTACTTCCATGACAAGTAAGGAAATTTTGATGTATCTGGATGACGGACCGGGAAGTCAGGCAAACTAATGGTGGAAATCCGTAAGCTGGGTGAACAAATTTAAAGGATAGAGAAGTATGATAATTGATGAACGAACAACGGAATATATTCATTCGCTGGAGCCAGATCATAGTCCATTAATCGCGCAGATCGAAGCGGAAGCAATCCGGGATCGTGTTCCGATCATTCGGAAAGAGGCCGGCAGCTTGCTGCGGAGTTTGATCTTGATGAAGCAGCCGAAGCGAATTTTAGAAGTGGGGACAGCGACTGGTTTTTCTGCACTTTTGATGAGTGAGGTTATGCCTAGGGGCTGCACGATCACAACGATTGAAAAATATGAAAAAAGAATCCCTTTGGCTCAGGCTAATTTCCGCAGAGCCGGCAAGGAGGATGTGATTCATCTGATTGCCGGAGATGCTGCCGAAGTGCTGGAAACGCTGGAGGGGTCTTTTGATTTTATCTTTATGGATGCGGCAAAAGGACAGTATATTCATTTCTTTCCGTCTATTATGCGTTTGTTGGAACCGGGCGGTGTCCTGGTATCGGACAATATTTTGCAGGACGGACAGTTAGTGGAGCCGCGTTATGGCGTAAGCCGGAGAAATCGTACCATTCATAGTCGGATGCGGGAATATTTGTATGTGTTAAAGCATACAGAAGGCTTGGAATCCTCAGTTCTCACAGTAGGAGACGGGATGACAATTAGTGTAAAAAGTGGAGGAACTTATGAAAAATAAAGAATCTGTCAAGAAACCGGAGCTTTTGATCCCGGCAGGCAGTTTGGAAGTGTTAAAAACAGCAGTATATTACGGTGCAGATGCGATTTATGTAGGTGGAGAGGCATTCAGTCTTCGTGCGAAAGCCAAAAACTTTTCCATGGAGGAATTAAAAGAGGGAATCGCATTTGCCCATGCTCATAATGTAAAGGTCTATGTTACAGCTAATATTTTAGCGCACAACCAGGATTTGGAAGAAGCGGCGGCTTATTTCACACAGTTGCGGGAAGTTGGACCGGATGCGGTGCTGATATCGGATCCGGGTCTGTTTATGGTTGCACGGGAAACGATTCCGGAAATCCAGATCCATATCAGTACACAGGCCAATAATGTCAATTATGGGACCTTTTTATTTTGGCGGTCACTGGGAGCAACTCG
The DNA here is from genome assembly GCA_964613155.1 of uncultured Lachnospiraceae bacterium. Taxonomy (GTDB): domain Bacteria; phylum Bacillota; class Clostridia; order Lachnospirales; family Lachnospiraceae; genus TWA4. The sequence goes on from CAZTHP010000009.1 coordinate 42,319, forward strand.
TGTGGTAACAGGTCGTGAACTTTCCTTGGAAGAAATTCGGATGATCCGTTCCAAAATACCGGAGGATATGGAGATTGAAAGCTTTGTGCACGGTGCGATGTGCATTTCCTATTCGGGTCGCTGCCTGCTGTCCAATTATTTGACGAGCCGAGATGCCAATCAGGGAGCTTGTACCCATCCTTGCCGCTGGAAATATACGCTGATGGAAGAAAAGCGTCCGGGAGAATATTTCCCAGTGATGGAAACAGAACGCGGAACCTTTATTTTTAATTCGAAAGACTTGTGTATGATCGAGCATATTCCAGATCTGGTAGATGCAGGAATTGACAGCTTTAAAATTGAAGGTCGTATGAAGGCTGCGCTTTATGTTGCTGTAGTAGCCAGAACGTATCGAAAAGCGATTGATGATTATTTTACAGATCCGAAGCTGTATGAAAGGAATCTGGACTGGTATCGGGCAGAAATCGAAAAATGTACGATGCGTCCGTTCACAACGGGATTTTTCTATGGAAAGCCGGATTCTGATGCACAGATTTATGACAATAATACGTATATCCAGGATTTTATTTACCTGGGGATGAGTGGAAAAACTGCGGGTGACGACTATTTTTGTCTGGAACAGAAAAATAAATTTTCTGTAGGAGAAATCGTAGAAATCTTAAAACCGGATGGACGTAATCTGGAAGCACAGGTGCTTTCCATTCAGGGAGAAACACGACAGGAACAGGAAAGTGCGCCTCATGCAAGGCAGCAGCTGTTTGTGAAGTTAAGTATCGTGCCGGATGAAGGAGATATTCTGAGAAAGAGAGCCTGATGCATCATGGAGATGGTTTTATTTGCAGTTTCAGGAGTCCATGTACTGTATTTTTTCTTTCTGGTTATTTGGACGGATACCGTGTGGACAATGCAGCTTTATTGGCCGGTCAGTGCAGCAGTTTTTCTAGGAATCGGATTACTCCTGCGTGCAGACAGCCTGCGGAAACAGAAGCATAAAAAAGGACTTTCCCTGGAAATGCGTACCTTCCTCTGTGTCAGCTGTATCCTGTATTTTGGAGTGGCTGCACTGGGATTTGCTTTGATCGGGCTGCATGCCTTTCCCCAAAATATGGAGGATGCAGATTATCTGATCTTGATTGAAAAAAAAGCAGCAAACGAAACACTTGCCCCAAGAGAATATGAAATGCTGGATTGTGCACTTTCCTATATGGAACAGGACGAGAAGGTGAAGATCATTTTAGCGGGCTGCAATCGGTTCCGGGATGAAGCGGTGCATGAAATGGAACTGCAGAATCGGATGAAAACGTATCTGGAGCAGCAGGGAATAACGTCTGAGCGGATTATTACGGAGACAACCTCCAATAATCTGCGGCAGAATATCGTGTACAGCTATGCTTATATTCTGGTTGATTGGTATGGAGAAGATTCGCATCGTCAGGAGGATCCTTCGATTGCACTGATTGTAGAGCAAACCTCTGTTTTTTCCTATCGTATGATTTTAAATAATATGGGAAGCTTCAGCGGTAAGATTGGGATGGTGACGGTGCAAGAACCCATCTGGCTTTTGCCAGCCAGAGCTGTCAATGAGATTGGTTCGATAGTCGATTATTATTTAATGAGTCAGTTTACGTATGGAAGATAAGAAAATTAACCGCTAAACAATTGTCAGTTTAAAATTGACGGATTTCATAATTAGCAGTTTTGAAATCCAGCAGGTTAAAATTGAGAGATTTCGAATTCGAAAGATCAAAATTTAAGGGATACGAAATCTGGAAAATAGAAAAATTGCAGATGAGAAGCCGAAAAATGGTTGAAATTATATAAAAAGATAAGACAAGGAGAATTTGCGATGGCATTTGAAGAACTGGAAGCATACAGTTTGTTAAAAGAAGAAAAACTGGATGATTTAAATTCGACAGCATATATTATGCGGCATAAAAAAAGCGGTGCTCGAATTTTTTTGATGTCCAATGAAGATGAAAATAAAGTTTTTACGATTGGATTTCGTACACCGCCTGCAGATAGTACAGGCGTAGCACATATTCTGGAGCATTCTGTTTTATGTGGTTCTAAGAAATTTCCATTGAAAGACCCTTTTGTAGAATTGGTAAAAGGTTCTCTGAATACGTTTTTAAATGCGATGACGTATCCAGATAAAACATTATACCCGGTAGCAAGCTGCAATGATACTGATTTTCAAAATTTGATGGATGTCTATATGGATGCGGTGCTGAACCCTCGTATTTATGAAACGGATAAAATTTTCCGCCAGGAGGGCTGGCATTATGAGATGGAAACACCTGAATCACCGCTTACCATTAACGGGGTTGTTTACAATGAAATGAAGGGGGCTTTTTCGACACCGGAAAGTGTCCTAGAGCGTTCCATCCAGAATGCCCTGTATCCCGATCAGACCTATGGACAGGAATCCGGCGGCGATCCTGAGGTAATCCCACAGTTAACCTATGAAGATTTCTTAGCATTTCATCAGAAATATTATCATCCTTCCAATAGTTATATCTATCTGTATGGCGATATGGATATGGAAGAAAAACTGCGCTGGCTGGATGCGGAGTATTTAAGCAAGTATGAAAAAATTTCCGTGGATTCCGAAATTTCGATGCAGGAACCGTTTGATGCTCCAGTACAGAAAACCTTGTCCTATGCAGCGGATGAAGACAGCGAAGACGGTTCGTATCTGGCACTTGCGATGACTGCTGGAACGGTACTGGATCGCAGACAGTATGTAGCGATGAGCATTTTGGATTATGCGTTGTTAGATGCGCCGGGTGCGCCTTTAAAACAGGCTTTGATCGATCAGAAGCTGTGTAAGGATGTTTATGGAGGCACAGAAAATGGAATTTTGCAGCCGTATTTTTCGGTAACAGCGAAAAATGCAGATCCTGCCAGAATGCCGGAGTTTTTGGAAATTGTACAAAAAACGCTGACCGATCTGGCAGAGAATGGCTTGAATCAACGGACATTGGCAGCTGGATTGAACAGCGCAGAGTTTAAATACCGGGAAGCTGATTTTGGAGCATTTCCGAAAGGCTTGATGTACGGTCTTCAGTGTTTTGACAGTTGGCTGTATGATGAAAATGATCCGCTGATGCATCTTCGCTTCAGTGATATCTTTGACTGGCTTCGCGAACATCTGGAGGATGGCTATTTCGAAGGGCTGATTCGAAAATGGCTGCTGGACAACCCGCATCAGGTGCAGATCGTGATGAATCCGCAGGCTGGGCTGACCGCTCAAAAAGAAGCAGAATTGGCAGAGACGCTGGCAGCGAAAAAGGCAGCGATGACAGCGGAGGAAATTGCGCAGCTTGTCAAAGAAACGCATGACCTGAAAGCATTCCAGGAAGCGGTTGATCCGCCGGAAATTCTGGAAAAAATCCCGCTTTTGTCAAGAGATGATATTGGAAAGAAAGCGTATCGATTTTACAATGAGCTGAAAGAGGAAAAGGGCGGTCAGGTTCTGCATCATGAACTCTTTACTGGTGGAATTGGCTATCTGCAGATTTTATTTGATCTGGACGGTATGAGTGCAGAGGAAATTCAGTATGCCTCTTTGCTGCGCTCTTTATTAGGTCTGGTTAATACAGAGCATTACACCTATGGTGAACTGTCCGATGAAATTGGAATCAATTGCGGCGGTTTAGCAGCTGGAATGGGGACTTATGACAATTGTAAAGATTATGATCAATTTTTGACGGTCTTTGAATTGGTTTCAAAAGCAAAAACAGAGAAATTGGATTTTGTATTCCAGATGTTCCAGGAAATCGTCTTTACTTCTGATCTGACGGATCAAAAGCGTATTAGAGAGGTGATTGCGCAGTTAAATTCCCGGATGCAGATGCGGATGGTTTCCAGCGGACATACCGCAGCTGTTGCAAGATCGATTTCCAATTTCAGCCGTTCTGCGCGTTTGGGAGAATTAATACGAGGAATTGAATATGCACGTTTTCTCAACCAGTTAGATACTGAATTTGAGCAGAGAAAAGAGGAAATCGTAGAAAAACTCTGTGCAGTGCGTAAAAAAATCTTCCTGCCTTCCCGTATGTTTGTCAGCTATACATCCGATGCGACAGGTTATGAACGATTCCCGCAATTGCTGGAAACCTTTACAAATGAATTTGCGGCGCATTTCCAGGATACGGAGGCTCCTTCCAGTGCATTTGGAAAAGGTGGATGCCACTATGAACTTCCAGCAGCCGATATCGCTGCAAAAGAAGGTTTGATGACCAGCTCTCAGGTGCAGTATGTTGCGCGTACGGGTGATTTTTCTGCACATGGTTTAGAATATGACGCGGCATTGAAGATTTTAGGTGTGATCCTGAATTATGATTATTTATGGCAGAATTTGCGTGTCAAGGGCGGTGCCTATGGCTGCATGAGCGGATTTTCCAGAAACGGCGAAAGCTATCTGGTTTCTTACCGCGATCCGAAGCTGAAAGAAAGCAATGCGGTCTATGAAGGAATTCCGAATTATCTGCGTAATTTCCAGGCAGATGAACGGGATATGACCAAATATATTATTGGAACGATCAGCGATCTGGATGTTCCCCAGACACCGAAGACCAAAGGTGCGAAATCACTGGCGGCTTATCTGAGCGGTGTAACAGATGCTATGATTCAGCAGGAAAGAGACCGCATCTTAACGTGTCAGGCAGACGATATTCGGGCACTGGCAGATTATGTGGAAACCATGCTTGAACCGGGATATTTATGTGTAATCGGCGGGGAAACCAAGATTCAGGAGGAAAAAGCGATTTTTGAGCGGACGGAAGCGTTATTTCCAAGAAATGCGTCAAGTTCGAAGTAAAGTTTGGAATGTTTCCATGCGGGTTCATCTGGAATGTTCCGGCACCAACAGATTTTGAAAAAACAGGGGAGGAAGAAAATGGGAAAGCAGTTTAAATCAGGTTTTGTTACGTTGATCGGACGTCCTAATGTGGGAAAATCTACATTGATGAACCATCTGATCGGGCAGAAAATCGCGATTACATCCAGAAAACCGCAGACGACCAGAAATCGTATTCAGACGGTATACACGGATAAAGAATCACAGATGATTTTTCTGGATACACCTGGTATTCATAAAGCGAAAAATAAGCTGGGCGAATATATGGTAAGTGTTGCAGACCGCACTTTGAAGGAAGTGGATGTAATTTTATGGCTGGTTGAGCCAGATGCCAAGATTGGACCAGGAGATCATGCAATTCTGGAAAAATTAAAAAAAGTACAGACACCGGTTATCTTGATTTTGAATAAGATCGATACGATTTCGAAGACAGATGTGGGGGCGTTGATCACAACTTGGCAGAAGCTGTATGCGTTTAAAGCCGTGATTCCGGTTAGTGCACTGCGCAGTATCAATACCGATACCGTTTTAGAGGAAATCCGCAAGTATCTTCCGGTTGGTCCGATGTACTACGATGAAGATACAGTAACCGATCAGCCCATTCGCCAGATCACTGCTGAAATTATTCGGGAAAAAGCACTCAGACGACTGGAAGATGAAATTCCGCATGGAATTGCCGTTACGATTGATGTAATGAAGGTGCGTAAAGATGGAATTTGGCAGGTCGATGCTTCGATCGTCTGCGAACGGGATTCGCATAAAGGCATTATTATCGGTAAGCAGGGAAGTATGTTAAAAAGTATCGGAATGGATGCCCGCAAGGATATTGAACTGCTGACGGGTGCTCAGGTTAATCTGAAATTATGGGTGAAGGTTCGCAAAGAATGGCGCGATAGTGATATTCAGCTGAAAAACTTTGGTTACTTTGAAAATAAATGACCGATCTTCTGGAATTGACCGGCGTGGTGCTTTCCTCCATGCCGATAGGAGAATACGATAGAAGAATTGTACTTCTGACCAGGGAAAGGGGCAGAATCACTGCATTTGCAAAAGGAGCAAGGCGCCCAAACAGCGCTTTGCTGGCAGTGTCCTGTCCATTCGTATGCGGTAAATTTTATCTATATGAAGGACGCAGTTCGTATACGCTGCGAAATGCAGACGTTATGGCGTATTTTCATAAACTGCAGCAGGATCTGGATATGCTTTGCTATGCTTCTTATTTTACAGAGCTGGCTGATTATTATGCGAAGGAAAATCTGGTTGCAGCCGATATGTTAAATTTACTGTATCTGGCTTTTCGGGCTTTAGAAAAGCAGCAGATTCCCAATTGCCTGATCCGCTGGATCTATGAACTGCGGATGATGGTATTAGATGGGGAATATACGGAATCGCCGCCTGTGTCTACGGGGGACAGCGCTGCATATGCGTGGCATTATGTGCTGGTTTCACCGCTGCAGAAGCTTTTTCAGTTTCAGCTGAATCAGCCTGCGCTGGGGGAATTTGGAAAAGCCGTCGAAATTCTGCGGAAACGAACAATTGATCGAGAATTTCATTCGTTAGACATCTTAAATACGCTGCAGTCGCTTCCGTAGAAAACGGGACTTGCAAATAATCCCGTTTAAGGTTACAATATTGTACTTGTAAAGGAGAGTATTATGAAATTGAAGTTTGTAAAAGGACTTTCTTGTCTGATGCTGGCATCTGCCGTTTTAAGCGGATGTGGGCAGAGCGGGGAACTGGATACAACATCGATCTATATTCGAAAAGATGGTTCCGTTTCCTCGGCTGTTTATGAATCATTTGACACCGAACAATATGATAAAGAAGAACTTCAGGAATTTGTAGAGGGACTGGTCAGTGCCTATAATCAGAAAGAAGCGGGTACGGCAGCAGCCTATACAAAGGATACCGAAGAAGATTTGGTTGCAGCGGTTAAATCGCTTGACTTCAAGGATGAAGAAGCAATTTTAAAGATGGAATATGCCTCCTGTGATGATTACATGCAGTTTAATGCGACGGAAGGCAGTATTGCCCAGCTGGCATCCGGAACCGTAGCAGGAGCCGCAGAAGCGGGAATCGATCTGGGGCAGTTTGAACTTCTGAATCCAGAAGGAACGGAGAAGATTAATGGAAGTGATGCAGAAGAAGACTATTATGTAGTATTCGTAGAAGGAACTGCAACACTTTTAGTAGAAGGAACCATTCAATATGCAACAGCAGATGTGAAGGTAGAAGGAAAAGATACCGCACAGGTTTCTTCTGAAGATTCTTTAAGCTGTATTATTTTTAAATAGTAAGAAACGATATCGTGAGAAATTATTTCGTAAAGCAGAAGAATCGAATTTAAATTTCAAATAACGATTCTGCGGAACATGAGGAATGTCGCAGAGTTGTTTTAAAATCGTTCAGCAAACTGAATGGTTATCATTGCAAAGCAGAAAGGGTGCAGACATATGGAAAAGACAATGGAGAAGATTGTAGCGCTGGCAAAGTCAAGAGGTTTCGTATATCCTGGTTCAGAGATTTACGGCGGACTTGCTAATACCTGGGATTATGGTAATCTGGGTGTTGAATTAAAGAACAACGTAAAGAAAGCATGGTGGCAGAAATTTGTTCAGGAAAGTCCCTATAACGTAGGTGTGGACTGTGCGATCCTGATGAACTCTCAAACATGGGTTGCTTCTGGTCATCTGGGCGGTTTTTCCGATCCTTTGATGGACTGTAAGGGATGTCACGAGCGTTTCCGTGCAGATAAACTGATTGAAGATTATGCACATGAACACGGTGTAGAGATTGACTCTGTAGATGGTTGGACACATGAACAGATGGAACAGTATATTAAGGAACATGAAATTGCATGTCCGACCTGCGGTAAGAAAGATTTTACAGAAATCAGAGAATTTAATCTGATGTTTAAGACTTTCCAGGGTGTTACAGAGAATGCAAAGAGTACCGTTTATTTGAGACCGGAAACGGCACAGGGTATTTTCGTAAACTTTAAAAATGTACAGAGAACTTCCAGAAAGAAAGTTCCGTTTGGTATCGGACAGATTGGTAAATCCTTCCGTAATGAG
>CAZTHP010000010.1:0-9570 GCA_964613155.1 uncultured Lachnospiraceae bacterium
TACCAGAGAATTTGAGCAGATGGAATTAGAGTTCTTCTGCAAGCCCGGTACTGATCTGGAATGGTTTGCATATTGGAAAGCATTTTGCTTGAACTGGCTGAAAGCATTAGGTCTGAAAGAAGACGAATTACGAGCAAGAGATCATTCTCCGGAAGAACTTTGCTTCTATTCCAAAGCAACGACCGATGTGGAATTCCTGTTCCCGTTTGGCTGGGGTGAACTGTGGGGAATCGCAGACAGAACCGATTACGACTTAACACAGCATCAGAATACTTCTGGTGAAGATATGAGCTATTTTGATGATGAAGAAAAGGAAAAATACATTCCTTATGTTATCGAGCCTTCTTTAGGTGCAGATCGTGTAACTCTGGCATTCCTTTGCAGTGCATATGATGAAGAATTGATGGAAGACGGCAAGACAAGAACCGTTCTGCATTTCCATCCGGCAATCGCACCGGTAAAAATTGGTGTGCTGCCGCTGTCTAAGAAGTTAAATGATGGTGCTATGGAAATTTATACCAAGCTGTCCAAATACTATAACTGTGAATTTGATGACAGAGGACAGATCGGTAAGCGTTATAGAAGACAGGATGAAATTGGTACACCGTTCTGTATTACGTATGACTTCGAATCCGAAACGGACCAGGCAGTAACCGTACGTGACAGAGATACGATGGAACAGGAACGTGTAGCAATCGCAGATCTGGAAGCATACTTCAGAGAAAAAATGAGCTTCTAAGATTCCATCCCGTAAAGATTCCATGTTTGCGCTCATTTCGCTGAGAAAACATAGAAAAAGTTGATAAGGATTGTGGAAGGATGCGAATTTTTGCATCCTTCTTTTTTCAATCAAGAAGTGGAACTGATCGAGTGATAAAACAGATGGAGCAATCGAAGTAATAGGAAAATAAAAGTGATGAGGAAAAGCAAAAAAATGAATACGATTGGCAGAGTTTGCGTGCTGTTTGGGCTGATTGCCTGTGGTATGACAGCCTGCCAAAATGCAAAAAACGAGCAAGAGACTTCACCGACTGCATGGGAAGAACTGCAGAGCGATGCCACAGTGGAATCGATTCTTTCGGAGTTGGAAACAGATGGCACAAAAGCGAATGAAACGGAAACAGAAATAGAAACAGAAGCAGAAACAGAAGCAGAATCGCTGTATCATGCAGATGGCAGCCGGAGAGCCTGGGTTCAGGTGGAAGGCCGTGTCAATGTGCGGGAAAAAGCCAGTGCAAAGTCCAATTTTATCGGTTCCTTCCCTTCTCGACAGGAAATCAAGGTGCTGGATGAAAAAGAAAGAAAAGGATTTTACAAAGTTTCCGGTATCGATTATACTACTGGTGAGGAGATTACAGGCTATGCATCCAGTGCTTATATTTCGTTTGAAGTACCAGAGGCACCGCGGGTTGAGCTGGAAGTGCCGGCCTATCTGCAGACGGATGAACGCTGGGCAGATGTATTACTGGGTTCTACGCAGAAGAACATGTACGATATTGGCTGTGCAACGACTGCTTTAGCAATGAGTGAATCTTTTCTGAAAGGAAAGACGCTTTATCCAGATGAAGTGGCAGAAGGTGCAATCTATACAAGCGATGGAGAAATTGGATGGCCCAAAGATTATTACTGGAATTATAATAAAGATATGTATCTGGATTTTGTTTACAATAAGCTGCATGAAGGAATTCCGGTACTGATCGGCTGTACACGTACCAATGGAAGACCGCATTGGGTTTTGATCACAGGTTATACAGGTGATGGAACACAGTTAAAAGCGAAGGATTTTCTGATTAATGATCCGCTTCCATATGGAAGAACGAATTTGCAGCAATATCTGGAAGAATATCCGGTCTTTAGCAAATTGATCTATTACTGTGGAGATCGGGCACAGGTGGAGGGCAGTGAAGAATCCAAAGCAGCAGTTCAGAAAGCGAAGAAGTCAAAAGTCAAAACCAGTAAAAGTGAAAACTAGGAAAAGTCAGAACTTGAAGATGTGAAGGCTGGAAAAAGTTAGGGCTAGGAGAAGTGGAAACTGGAAAAAGTCAGGACTAAAAAAGTGAAGGCTGGAGCAAGTCAAAATTAGAAAAAGTGGAAACTGGAGAAAATCAAAACTAGAAAAAGCTGAGGTAAAAGTCATGAAGGATGGTTATATCAGAGTAGCAGCGGCTACTCCGCATGTTTGTGTAGGAAATCCTGCTTATAATGAAGAACAGCTGGAACAGCAGCTGGAAGAAGCGGAAATTGCGGGAGCAAAGATTGTTGTATTTCCGGAATTAAGTTTAACTGGTTATACGTGTCAGGATTTATTCTGGCAGACTGCTTTGCTGGAAGAAACCTATCAGGCATTAGACCGTTTTTGCCAATTTACAAAGGGCAAAGACTTGATTGCATTTGTTGGAATGCCGTTCGAAGTCGATCAGAAGCTTTATAACGTGATGGCTGCGGTATGCGGTGGAGAAATCTTGGGTATGATACCCAAAACGTTTATTCCCAACCATTCTGAATTTTATGAGGGACGTTATTTTACAAAAGGATTTCAGACGGTTCGGGAAGTGCCTCTTCGGATTCCGGGGAAAAATGAACGTTGGATTCCGTTTGGAACGGATCTGCTGTTCCGCTGCAGTACGGTTTCTGGTCTGGTGATCGGCGGGGAAATCTGTGAAGATGTATGGGCGGCGAATTCGCCCAGTATTCGTCATGTGCGGGCCGGTGCTACGATCATCGTAAATCCTTCTGCCAGCGATGAAACGACTGGAAAAGATACCTACCGTTCGGATTTGATCCGGATTCATTCAGCCAAATTGATCTGCGGTTATATCTACTGCAATGCCGGAGAGGGTGAATCAACAACTGATCTGGTATTTGGCGGTCAAAATTTGATCGCAGAAAATGGTACGATTTTAGCAGACGAAGGTCGTTTTCAGAATGGAGTCGCTTATGCAGAAATTGATCTGGAGCGGATCCGCAGCGAACGCCGCAGAACCAATACCTTTGAATTGGATGCAGAAACTTCTTATGTAACGAAAGATTTCGAGTTAAAGGTAGAACCGGTGCGCCTGCATCGTGATATCGATCCGAATCCCTTTGTTCCGTCTGGGAAAGCAGAGCGGGATCGTCGCTGTAATGAAATCTTGTCGATTCAGGCACTGGGATTGAAAACTCGTTTGCAGAAAATTGGCTGTAAAACCGCAGTTGTGGGTATTTCCGGTGGATTGGATTCCACTTTAGCCCTGCTGGTGACAGTTCGAGCATTCGATGCATTAAAAATTCCGCGATCCAATATTTTGGCGGTGACGATGCCCTGTTTTGGAACAACCGACCGTACCTATCAGAATGCTTGTAAGATGGTGCAGTCCCTGGGAGCTTCTTTGAAGGAGGTTGATCTGAAGGAAGCAGTGCGTCAGCATTTTAAAGATATTGGCCATGACGAATCCGTTCATGATGTGACATACGAGAACAGTCAGGCAAGAGAGCGCACGCAGATTTTAATGGATTTATCGAATCGCTGTCAGGGAATTGTAATTGGTACGGGTGATCTGTCAGAATTAGCATTAGGATGGGCAACCTATAACGGCGATCATATGTCAATGTACGGAGTAAATAGTTCCGTTCCGAAGACCTTAGTTCGTCATTTGGTATCGTATTATGCGGATACTTGCCAAGATCCTGTGCTGGAAGATGTTCTGCGGGATGTATTAGATACACCGGTTAGTCCGGAACTTCTGCCGCCGGAAGAAAATGGCGAGATTGCGCAGAAAACCGAAGATTTAGTAGGTCCTTACGAACTGCATGATTTCTTCCTGTATCACATGCTCCGTTTTGGCTATCGGCCTGCGAAGATCAATCGTATGGCAAATCATGCGTTTGCCGGTATTTACGATAAAGAAGTAATTTTGAAATGGCAGAAAATCTTTGTGAAACGCTTTTTCCAGCAGCAGTTTAAACGTTCTTGTTTGCCGGATGGTCCGAAGGTAGGATCTGTAGCAGTATCACCGCGCGGAGATCTGCGGATGTCCAGTGATTCCAATGCACGTGTTTGGCTGAAAGAGCTGGAAGAATTAGAAGCGGAACTAGCAAAAGAAATGGCACAGTAAGTTGTGTGCAGCTGAAAATGTGAAACCGCAGCAAAAGCCGTATGAGACATCAGAAGAAACTGCAATCAAAGCAGAATGCTGAGAACAAAATTGCAATCAAAGAAAAACGTTGAGAAAATCGAAACTGCAATCAAAGAAAAACGTTGAGAAAATCAAACTTGCAATCAAAGCAGAATGCTGAGAAAATGCCGCAGTCAGTTGAATTCAGAAATTAAGAAACGCTTTCTGAGATTCGCTGGCTGCGGCATTTTAGCTTTTTTGAACGTTTTTAATCGGCATTGGAGATAGCCGCTTTTTGAAGGGCGGTCTGAATGGTGTGGAGCAGTGCAGATTGGGTGTACTGCATCGTTTCCTCGTAAACAAGAGCATCCGTACTTTGCGCTGCCAGAATTTTCTCCGTTAGATTTTTTGCAGCGGGTTCCAGTACCGGATAAGCATCCAGCACTTCCGGGGAAACATCCTGTAATTGAATGGATTCAATCCGGTTGGAGCTGACGGTCACATTAATATTGACGGAATGCTCACCGAGCGTTAGAACCGAGTGGTAAGAGCCCGGATAATAACGTGAAGTAATTGAGGCGGCAGCAGGAGCAGGATCCGTTGACGATTCTGTTTTGCGGCCGAACATCAAAAACAATAGTACACTTAGGACGAGGATGAAAAAGATGAAAATGCCAGTGTAGATCACGGTACGCATTTTCAGAATTACAATGCGGGTCTGTGAACTCATAGATAGCCTCCTGCTTACATAAAAGCGTGTCGAAATACATTCAGCATGCGTTAAAACAATTCCGATATGCTTTAGTATATGTTAGGAGCAAAGAGGATATGACCGCAGGAGCCGCAAGTGCTTAAATTCGGACAATCCGGTATCGGCGCATGGTATGAATCAAAGTATCGGTTTTTACGAGTTCACCGATCATCGCACCGCCGATAATACAGGCAGCACCTAAGATCTGCACCGCCGTCATTTGTTCATGAAGCAGAACTGAGGCAAAAACAACAGCAGACAACGGCTCTAAATAACCACATACTGCTACGGTTTGTACCGGTAATTTAGAAAGCGGGGAAAAATATAAATAGCATCCGATTCCTGTATTCACAACACCGAGGATGAAGATCCATACCCAGGATCCGGACGGGATCTGCATCGCAAAGCCCTGCTTCCATCCCACAAAAACGGCAACGGTTAAAAAGCTTACAAGCAGCTGAATTACTGAATTTTCCATTCCGGTGATATTCTTTGCAAGTTTGTTGCAGGTGACCATTAAGAAAAATAAGATAGCGGACATTGCACCGCAAAAAATCCCCCATATATTTTGACTGTCATTCATGGCATTGCCATTGATACAGAAAATTCCCGCAAGTATGATCAGAAATCCCAGTATTTTCGATGCGGTCAGCTTTTCCTTGAACAAAAAGGGAGATACCATCATAACAATCACGGGACCGCAATAATATAACAGTGATGCCAAGCTGACACCGATCTGCTGGTACGCTTCATATAAGAAAATCCAGCTGATACCCATTGCAATGCCGGATAATCCGACCAGTGCGCTGTCCTTTCGATGCGTAAGAATATGAAATTTTCCTTTGCTGGCTAAGAACAGAGCGAGTAAGAGAATACTTCCGATAAAGGTTCTTAATAAAACAATTTCAGAACTTGTTAAGGCAATATGACTTGCCACAATGCCATTGAGTCCGAATAACAATAAGGCGGACAAATATTTAAAAAATGCTTTCGTATCCATAATGATGTAAAAAATCCTTCCTAGCAAGAACTCCTTGATTTTTGCTATCGTGCAGTATATCATAAGGGAAGCTATAACAAAATTGAATCTTTGTTATAATGAAAATCACATTTTGGAATGTATACGACAATGGATATGAATTTACAAAAATATTTGTCTTTTGTGAAAACCGTAGAATATGGAAGCTTCACAAAAGCGGCAGAAATTTTGAATTATACGCAATCCGGTGTCAGCAGGATGATTGCAGACCTGGAAAAAGAATGGAAGATCACGCTTTTGGAGCGAAGTAAATACGGCATTAAGCCCACAAGTGATGGGATGAAGCTTTTGCCGTATGCACAGAATCTTTGTGCCGAATTTGATAAACTGCAGATGCAGATCGATGAAATTCGCGGGCTGGACTCTGGTTTGATTCGAATTGGTACGTTTTCAAGTGTTGCGACGCATTGGCTTCCGAATATTATCAAAGAATTTCAAAAAGATTATCCCAATATTGACTATGAACTGCTATTAGGCGATTACATGGAAATTGAAGAATGGATTCACACGGGCAGAGTGGACTGTGGTTTCCTGCGGCTGCCGACCCATCAGGAATTTGAAACGATTTTTTTGCATCAGGACAAGCTGATGGCGATCATTCCGGAAAATCATCCACTCAGTCATTTGGAAAAATTTCCGATTGCAGCTCTTTGTGATGCGCCTTTTATGTTGTTAGAAAAGGGTGAAAAAACAGAAATATCGGAAATATTTGAGCGAAATAATTTAAGACCGAATGTAAAATTTATCACATGGGATGATTATGCAGTGATGTCAATGGTGGAAAGTGAGCTGGGGGTTGCCATCCTGCCGGAGCTGATTTTAAAGCGTGTTCCGTATCGGATCGTTTCAAAAGAATTGGATGTACCGGCGTATCGCAATATCGGTCTGGCATTGCGGAGCAAGAAAAATGCTTCTCTGGCTGTGAAAAAATTTTTAGACTATTTATCGTATCGTTAAGGTTTGCTAATATTAAAAAACTCTACGGCAATGCATGCAGTAGAGTTTTTTTCATAGTTGTGCTGTTGTTGGAAAAAACTGCTTTCCGAAGCAGCAGTAACCGTTCAGCAGAGTCTACAGTTCCGATGTACAATGAGGACAGCGAGTTGCCTCGATATTGACTTCGCTCTTACAATAAGGGCAGGTTTTGGTAGTCGGTGCTTTGGGAGCTTCCGGCTTCTTTCCAATGTTTGCGAGCTTGTTCAGTGCTTTTACAAAAAGGAAGATAATGAATGCTGTGATCAGGAAATTAATCACAGAGGAAACAAAGCTTCCGATTAAAATTTTAGAAGCACCGATGTGGATTACCCATCCAAATTCCGCTTGAGCACCGCCAAACAGTGCCAGAAGCGGTTCGATGATATCGGTCGTAAAGGCCGTTACCAGGCCAGAAAATGCACTACCGATCAGGACACCGACTGCCAGATCCACTACATTGCCGCGCAGTGCAAATGATTTAAATTCTTCAATAAATTTTTTCATAGAAATCTCCTTTCCTGCAATTTCGATTTAATGCAAAATCGGTTTTATTGTAGCATCAATTGACAAAACTGACAAGTAAAATGACAGCAGTGTTCAAATTGCATAAATTTTTGACGTTTTTTTTGGATTGGGTTACGCGTTTAACCTCTTGTGAAAGCGGCAAAGTTTTATATAATGAAAACAAGATTAAAGGAAGCGTAATTGTACGCAAGCAGTGCCTGGAAAAAGAAAAATTGGAAAACTGCTTGCTTTATCCAGAAAGGAATGGTGTAAAATGGAACGAAAATTAGTCAGAAAAGAAGAAATTCAGAATGCTTTGCGTGAAGTTGGTGTGAAAAAAGGGCAGACTTTAATGGTACATACCTCGCTGAGTCGTTTGGGGTTTGTTTGCGGCGGTGCACAGGTCATCTGGCGCGTTCTGTTGCCGCATGGGGAAAGTATGTGGAATATTTAACAAGAGAACATGATCTGTCGAATATTTTTGGAGAAGGCTCGCCAATCGGAAAATTGTATGAGTTGGATGGATGGGTTCCTGCATTGTTGACTGTGTTGCTGTGCTTTCGCAGGAAGTAATCTCTTGATGTGATAAGCGTATTTCTGAGGTGGCAGCTAGATTGTTGTGCTTTCGCAGGAAGTGATATTGCTTGAAAATCTGTGGTTTTTACTTGACGAATTTTTTCGAAATGCGTATACTGGATAGGACACAAAGATAAGAACAATATACGAAAATAGATGAGGAAACGATCATGTGGATTGCAGAACATTGGAAAGATTATGAAGTTATCGATACTTCCGGCGGGGAGAAGCTGGAACGTTGGGGAAAGTATTTGCTGGTTCGTCCGGACCCGCAGGTTATTTGGAATAAAGAACAGACAAATCGAGGATGGAGACGTCCGAATGCTCATTATCATCGCAGCAAAAAAGGCGGAGGAGAATGGGAATTTATTGATTTGCCGAAGCAGTGGAGCATTCAGTATCGGAATCTGACCTTTCAGTTGAAGCCGTTTAGCTTTAAACATACGGGACTTTTTCCGGAACAGGCTGTAAACTGGGATTGGTTTTCTGAGAAAATCCGACATGCAGGCCGTCCCGTAAAGGTTTTGAATTTATTTGCTTATACAGGCGGTGCAACCTTGGCAGCAGCAGCAGCAGGGGCATCCGTAACGCATGTAGATGCTTCCAAAGGGATGGTTACCTGGGCCAGAGAAAATGCGAAAAGTTCTGGTTTGGAAGATGCACCGATCCGCTGGATCGTGGATGATTGTATGAAATTTGTAGAGCGGGAAATCCGCCGTGGCAATCATTATGATGGTATTATTATGGATCCTCCCTCTTATGGACGAGGTCCCAAAGGGGAAATCTGGAAGATTGAAGATGCAGTGTATCCGCTGGTTTGCGAATGTGCAAAACTGCTTTCCGATGATCCGTTATTTTTCTTGATTAATTCTTATACAACCGGATTGGCTCCAGCAGTATTAACCTATATGTTAGGGCTGACGGTTCAGAACAAATTTGGCGGAAGTGTTGCAGCGGATGAAATTGGACTTCCGGTAACCGAGACCGGCCTAGTTCTGCCCTGTGGTGCATCTGGCAGATGGGAACGCAGATAGGCAGCAAGCACGTATTCAAAAGCTGCTTGTATATCTGGAAAATCGCACAGAAAATTATAAAGAGAATTGTAATATGAGAAAAAGGGCTGTTTCGAAAAAAACGGCCCTTTTTTATGAAGAAGTGTGAGAAGTTCCAGATTAACGTTGTTTAGGCATAATAAAGGGGAGAAATCGCTGCTGTTATCATCTTTGAAAGTTACGTTTGTGTGATAATCGTGACTGTGTGATAATCGTGACTGTGTGATAATTGTGACTGTGTGATAATTGTGATTGTATAATATTGTATAATAATTGTGACTATATGATAATTGTAACTGCGTGGTAGTAACGGTTATGTGGTAATATACGTTTGATACCCCTGACTGCGGAGACGTTGTTCCATGCGAACTGCATTTTCCAGACGTGCAAAAGCACCGACCTGTACACGATATAAGCCGTCCGAATAGACAATAAAAGCGGGATACCCTTCTAACAGGAGCTGATTGAGCAGTTGGGAAGCAAACATAGAATTGGAAAAAGCCCCCACTTGTACACGGTACAAAGTCTGCTCATTGTCACCAGGACGACCGGGTCGGTCAGGTCTTCCGGGTGAAGTGG
>CAZTHP010000010.1:9670-39456 GCA_964613155.1 uncultured Lachnospiraceae bacterium
GTCTGCTCATTGTCACCAGGACGACCGGGTCGGTCAGGTCTTCCGGGTGAAGTGGGAGTGCCGGGCCTTATAGGCGGTATGGGAGTGCCAGCTTCCATAGGAGGTCTGGGTGAAAAATCCAGATAGTCCTGTTCCTGCATCTGTTCTGCTGGATCGTTGGCTCCTAAAGCGGAACGAGAATCACTGTTCATAGCAAAGGTTTCAGGAGAATCGGTGCGCGATGCTTCATTGTTTGCGGAGGGGGAATCTTGTTCAATCGCATTTAATACCCCCTGAGCGATTGCCTGTGCAATGGCATCGAAATTTTCATCGAAAAATAGGTTATCGCTTTCATTATCCAGAAAGCCCACTTCGACCAGAACTGACGGCATTTTGGTACGGCGAAGAACTGCCAGGTTGGGGCGTTCTGTAATACCATTAAAGGGCAGTCCGATAGCATCGAGTTCGTTGCCAATCTGATTGGCAACATCGGACGAAAAGCCGGTATCTGCATAAACAAGCAAATCAGCACCGCTTCCGCTGCCGGGAGAAAGTGCTGCATTGCGATGCAGAGAGAGAAAGAGGTCAGCTTCGGCTTCATTTCCTTTCATTGCCTTTTCATAAGGGGAATCATAAAAATCTTCAGTTCGAGAATATACGACATCAATTCCATAATCCTCTAAAATACGTCCCACGGCAAGTGCAAGTTTTAATACATCATCTTTTTCTTGTCTGCCCTGGAAAACAGCACCCGGATCCGTACCGCCGTGTCCGGGATCGATCAATATGCGAAATGCCATAAAATATCTCCAAAAATCGTGTTCATATCAATATATGTGCAGGCGGATAGAAGGGTGAATCTGTTCGAAACGATAACAAAGAATCTATGCGAAGTACCATAAAAAACTGCAAAAACTACGATTACAATAAATCGATACGAACTACAACGAAAAATCTATGAGAAGTACAACAAAAATCGATATGAAATACAACGAAAAATCCATGAGAAGTACAACAAAAATCTATAAGAAGTACAACAAAAAATCCATGAGAACTACAACAAAAATCGATGCAAACTCTGACAGTAACATCTGTAAGAAATGCACTGGAAAAAACGGTTGACTTTTTCTAGCAGCAGAGCAATAATATGATAGCAGTTTCGTTTGAATATACGATATTAATAGAGAATACAATAGAAAGAGGAATTGTTGTATGGAAAGAGCAAGTGGAATATTACTTCCCGTTTCAAGTCTCCCTTCCCCTTATGGAATTGGAGCATTTTCAAAATGTGCTTACGAATTTGTGGATAAGCTGGCGGAAATGGGTCAGGTGTACTGGCAGATTTTGCCGTTAGGTCCCACGAGCTATGGAGATTCTCCCTATCAGTCATTTTCTACTTTTGCAGGAAATCCGTATTTTATTGACCTGGATGCACTGGTGGAAGAAGGTGTTTTAACCAAAGAAGAATGCGAAGCCTGCGATTTTGGGGACAATGCTTCTTATGTAGATTATGGAAAGCTTTATCAGAGCCGATTTGCTCTTTTGCGGAAAGCATATGAGCGCAGCAGGGTATATGAGAATGCCGATTATCTTCGTTTTGTGGAAGAAAATGCATGGTGGCTGGAAGATTATGCGCTATTTATGGCTGTGAAAAAGCGTTTTAATGATAAATCCTGGACTGAGTGGGCAGAAGATATCCGTCTGCGCTGGAATCATGCCATGGACTATTATCGAACAGAGTGCTACTTTGAAATCGAATTTTATCGCTATCTTCAGTTTAAATTTGCGGAACAGTGGAAACGTTTGAAAGCGTATGCGAATGAAAAAGGAATTCGTATTATCGGAGATATTCCGATTTATGTCGCATTTGACAGTGCCGATGCATGGGCACATCCGGAGCTGTTCCAATTTAATGAAAATAATCAGCCAAAAGCAGTTGCAGGCTGTCCGCCGGATGCTTTTTCGGCTACAGGCCAGCTGTGGGGAAATCCGTTATATAATTGGGATTACCACCGTGCAACCGGCTATCAGTGGTGGGTCAGCCGCATGGCATATAGCTATGAACTGTATGATGTCGTACGAATCGATCATTTCCGGGGATTTGATGAATATTTCTCCATTCCTTACGGAGATGAAACCGCAGAAAATGGACACTGGGAAGAAGGTCCGGGCATGGATCTGTTCCATACATTAGAACAGCGTCTTGGCAAAAAAGACGTAATCGCAGAAGATTTGGGTCTGATTACACCCAGCGTAGAAAAGCTGGTAAAGGACAGCGGTTATCCGAATATGAAAGTCCTGGAATTTGCATTTGAACCGTGGGAAGATACTGGTTATCTGCCGCATTCCTATCCGAAAAATTGCGTGGTTTATACAGGAACACATGATAATGACACGATTGTTTCCTGGTATGAGAATTTAACAGCAGCGCAAAAAGAATGGTTTTTGGAATATGTAAATGATGGGATGCCGCTGACACGGCCGATCAACTGGGAAATGATCCGACTGGCAATGATGAGCAGTGCCGATATCTGCATCATTCCGATACAGGATTATCTGGGACTGGATACTTGTGCCCGTATGAATTATCCTTCCACCTTGGGCTCGAACTGGAAGTGGCGAATGACTGGTGAAGAATTGACAGCGGATTTGATGAAAGAAATCTATCGTCTGACACGAATCAGTTTTCGAATGAAGCATGTAGCAGATCAAAAGTCAGAACAAGTGGAAGAAGCAGTCGACACAGCTGAAGCAACACTTGAAGCAACGGAAACTTTAGCAGCAGAACTGTCAAAAAGTGAAACAACTGCGGTTAAAGTAGCTAAAGCAGAAAAATCAGAAATCAAAAAATCTGAGGAAAAAGAGTTGAAGGCAGAACTGTCAGAAGCAAAAAAATCCGAGGAAACAAATCAGAAGGTTCAAAAATCTGCTAAAAAAGAAACGATTGGAAAAACGAAGAAAAAATCAGGGAAAATAGGAGGACGTCATGGAAAATAATCAGGATCTCATGAAGAAGCAAGAACTGATCGAATCAATCTTAGCAGAATATCCCGTTTGTGAATATAGTTTTGGAGATACCGATCAGATTCCCTTTTCAGATAAAGTCCTGGTTATCTGTGAAACAGACTGCAGTCGGTATGGACATTGCTGGGCTTGTCCGCCGCATGCGGGAAATATTTATGAAAATATGGAAAAATGCCGCTCATACCAGCATTTTGTCTTATTTTCAACTGTTTGGGAAGTCCCTGATGCCTATAATATTGATGTGTGTGCTGAGGCGCAGAGAAGTCATGCCACGATGACGCGGGAAATGCGAAAGCAGGTCGAGGCTGCGCTGGGAATAGAGCGCGAAGCGTTGACAGGAGACAATTCTCCGGAAGTGTATTTTCTATCCACCGTCTGTTCCATCTGTGATGTGTGCGCCTGCCCCAATGAACCCTGCCGTCATCCGGAGGAACGTCTGCAGTCGACAGAAAGTAATGGAATCGTAGTAGTACAGCTGGCAGAAGAAATGGGACTTTGTTTTCAGTATGGTGGTACAATCGCAGTATATTTTAGTATGATCTTCTTTTGAAAAATAGAAAAATATGGATATCTTCCTATTTTTGCTGGTTTAGAAACAGAGAGAAGGGGCTGTCGGTTGATCGGCAGTTTAAAATAGGGCAAGGAGCATCATATCGATTGTGATCTGCTCCTGCCCTATTTGTTTATCTATTATGCATGTAGGAATTACTCGGTTGCTTCCGTTGTTTCATCAAGATCACCGTAGAAGGGAAGGGATTCCTGGCGGAACAGAATTTCCATAAATTCATCACCGGTAATCGTTTCTTTTTCGTATAAGAATTTTGCCAGTTCATGAAGCTTCATCTTATTTTCCGAAAGCAATTTATAGGCTTTCTGATATTGCTGCTGAACCAGTGCAATGACCTTTTTATCAATCGATGCGGCTGTTTCGGAGGAACAAGCCAGAGAAGTATCACCACCTAAATATTGATTGCCAACGGTTTCGAGAGCCACCATACCAAATTCGTCGTTCATACCGAAGCGCGTAATCATAGCACGTGCTAATTTTGTGGCTTGCTCAATATCATTGGATGCGCCGGTTGTGATTGAATTGAAAATCAGTTGTTCAGCAGCGCGTCCACCGGTATATGTTGCAATCTTATTTTCGATTTCTTCTTTGGTCATCAGATTGTGTTCCCCTTCATCAACCTGGAGCGTGTAACCAAGAGCACCGGAAGTTCGGGGAATGAT
Source organism: uncultured Lachnospiraceae bacterium (assembly GCA_964613155.1). GTDB lineage: Bacteria > Bacillota > Clostridia > Lachnospirales > Lachnospiraceae > TWA4. The sequence continues at coordinate 13,904 of CAZTHP010000010.1, forward strand.
CGTAATCTTGGTTACAGGAGCCGAGTGTGTCTGTAAGGCTGCGATCATCGCATGTCCGATTTCATGATAAGAGACGATCAACCGTTCTTTTTCGGACATCACTTTATTCTTCTTCTGATATCCGGCAATTACAACTTCAATCGATTCTTCCAGATCGGCCTGTGTAACAAAGCGTCGGCCTTCACGAACTGCGCGGAGTGCAGCTTCATTGACCATGTTTGCAAGTTCTGCACCGGAAGCACCGGAAGCAGCTCGTGCAATCGCATTGAAATCAATATCATCCGAAAGACGGACTTTTTTCGCATGCACTTTTAAAATATCCTCGCGTCCCTTTAAATCCGGTAATTCTACTGGAATCCGGCGGTCAAAACGACCGGGACGCAGCAGAGCGGGATCTAAGGATTCTGGACGGTTGGTAGCGGCCAGGATCACAACACCTTTGGAACCGTCAAATCCATCCATTTCAGTCAGCAGCTGGTTAAGCGTCTGCTCCCGTTCATCGTTGCCGGAAAAACCAGCGCCGTCACGTTTTTTACCGATTGTATCAATTTCGTCGATAAAGACAATACAAGGTGCTTTTTCATTGGCCTGTTTAAAGAGATCACGAACCTTAGCAGCACCCATGCCGACAAACATTTCAACAAATTCAGAACCGGAAATAGAGAAAAAGGGAACTTCTGCTTCTCCGGCTACTGCCTTGGCAAGCAAGGTCTTACCGGTACCAGGAGGGCCGACCAGAAGGGCACCTTTTGGCATAGAAGCACCGATTTCCTGATATTTCTGAGGATTATGCAAAAAGTCAACGATTTCTGAAAGCAATTCTTTGGCTTCATCCTCCCCGGCAACGTCTTTAAATTTGATACCCGTTGTGGAAGGGACATAGATTTTGGCATTGGATTTGCCAAATTGCATGGAATTACCAAGTCCGTTCATACTGCTGCTCATACTCGACATTAGCTTCTTGCTGAGCCATCTGCCCAGTGCAATAAAAATGAAAATCGAAACGACGGTACTTAATAAAGAATAGATAAAGGAATTATCCTTTTCCAGAACACGTCCAAAAGTAGCACCGCTTTCTAAAAGTTTTTCAGCCAGATCGGGATCTTCTGCAAAAATAATCGTTCGATAATAAGCAGGTTTGTCACTGTTTTTATCGGTAAAATACAGGTAATTGCTGTTTTTTTGTACACTGGAAATTTCTTTTTGGTCTAACATTTCAAGGAAGGTGCTGTACTCTACTTCTTTGATATCGCGTTCAAAAAAATAAGGAAATACAAAGCTATTCATGAAAATTAAAACAACCAGAACAATAATCCAATACGCAATGAGTGGTTTTTTCGGGTTTTTAACTTCTTTCATCTAGAAATCCTTTCTAAAGTTCTAATAAATGACAATAGTGATAATCCGGATTTTCCTTTTTTATAAGAGGAGATTAGCATTTAAAATTTCCAATCATCTTTTTCAGCATATCGGTAAGAAAACATACCGAGCTTGAAAATGTTTTCCTCTGGTATCATAGGATACGCGCATAAAAGGAAAGAAATTCAGGATTTCATGAAATTAGCAGTCAATCATGTGATTGGCTAACAATTTGCATAGTTACAGTATAATCATTATTTTCAGAATGTCCATAGATTTTCGAAATATTTTAGAAATTTCACAAAAAGGTCATAATTCAAAGGTTATCATTTTATTTATAAAAGCAAATTGCCTTTAGTTGCGAATCCAAGATTCCTTCATATATTACAGAGAAGTAGATTTTCGTGGGAGTTCGCTATGTTTTCAATTGCACAGGAGGGCGACAGTGGATTTCTTCGAGTGGATGTCAATTCCATTCAAAATCAATTTCCGATTGAGGATGCGGTGGTGGATGTCTCCTTACAGGCAGAACCGGATCGTATTTTAGAAGAACTAAGGACAAATCGTTCGGGGCAGACGGAAGAAATCGCACTTCCAGCACCGCCGGTCGATCTGAGTTTGGAACCACAGGAGCAGCAGCCCTATTCCGAATATCAGATTACCGTAAGGGCAGATGGATTTGAGCCTCTTACCGTAGAAGGCTCGGAAATCCTGGCGGGACAGCTTTCTACACAGCCGATGCGCCTTGTTCCCATTGAACCAGGAGAAGCAGCGGAGGATATTGCGATCCCGGAACATACTTTATACGGGGAATATCCCTTTAAAATACCGGAGGCGGAGATTAAACCGCTTAATGAAAGCGGCGAAATTGTGTTGAGCAGGGTGGTCGTTCCGGAATTTATGATTGTGCATGATGGAGTTCCAGGAGATGCTTCTGCACAGGATTATTACGTTCCGTATCGAGACTATATTAAAAATGTAGCAAGCAGTGAAATTTATGCGACTTGGCCGGAGGATGCACTGATCGCCAATATTTTAGCAATCCAATCCTTTACGTTGAACCGTGTCTATACAGAATGGTACCGCAACAAAGGCTATTCGTTTACGATTACATCCTCTACCGCATACGACCAGAAATTTATCTATCAGCGAAATATTTTTCAAAGCATCAGTCAGCTGGTCGATGATATTTTTGACAATTATTTATCTTTGCCAAATGTTCGGCAGCCACTTTTTACCCAGTATTGTGACGGTCGTCGTGTTTCCTGTCCGGGATGGATGACGCAGTGGGGCTCTTGCAGTCTGGCAGAGCGCGGTTATTCTGCGATTGAGATTCTTCGCTATTTTTATGGTTCCGAAATTTATATCAACCGTGCAGAAGAAGTCGAGGGCGTTCCCTCTTCTTGGCCGGGCTACAATCTGGATATCGGTTCGTATGGACAGCCGGTGCGTACAATCCAGGAACAGTTAAATACGATTGCCACGGTTTATACGGCGATTCCTCCGGTTGTGGTAGATGGAATTTATGGAGAAGGAACACAAAATGCAGTTCGGCGTTTTCAGGAAATTTTTGGCTTAACACCGGATGGAATCGTAGGACGCAATACCTGGTATCGAATTTCCCAGTTGTATGTAGCACTTGCAGGATTAGCAGAATTTTAAAGAAATGAAAAAGAAAATGCGGGATTTCCGTCCTGGAATCGGAAATCTCGCATTTTCTTTGAAACAGATACCCGTTTTTATGGAAAATTTTGAGTATAAAAATGGCAAAGCTGCGTTTTTAGAAGAATTTCTTTGAATATTCTAAAAATTCCTTTTGAATCACTTCGTTTTTACGGGCGATTTCCGGATCACCAAAGCGTCCCATAACATTGCCCATAAAACCAAATGTTCCCACAGAAAGGTACTGATCGCACCAATTTCGAACTTCCTGAATGAGCATTTCATCGGTTACATCCAGTCGGGAAACGACACCGGAGGAATCCCATCCTCCATTGATCGCCAGTTTTTTACCGTATTTTTGGTGAATTGCCAGAAGGTCATTGGAAATCTGTGCCGGATCCCATCCAGTGATACCCGCTTTTACCCAGCCGTCAATAAAGTCCATACACTGTCCGCAGCAGTGAATCTGTACGGGGATTCCTGCATCCAGAAAAACTTTTGCGTAGCGGGCGATCGAAGGCATGAACAGTTCATCGTAGCTTTCTTTGGAAATGAAAGGAGAACGTTCGGTACATACATCATCTGGCAGCCACATCATATCCGGCTGATAATACTCGACCATTTTCTGTGCGACCATGCAGTAAAAATCGGTAATATATTCCATTAAAGCCTGGACTTCTTCCGGTTCTTCGTAAATTGCACAAAGACCTTCGGTAAATCCCATAAAATTAATCAGACACTGGAAGAATCCAGGAATAAAGTTCGCACAGACGGGCTCTTTTGAGCGGTCAAAACGTTCCAGATCTTTTTTTGCCATTGCTTCCCAATCTACATCGGATAAATCTGGATTGTGGATGACATCTCTCCAGCGTGTAATATCATCTAATAAAAATTGTCCGGGAATCGGAATAAAACCGCCGCCGGCATCTAACGAAACTTCATATTCGACACCGTAAAAATCAAAACCACTCTGATCGGGATTTCGATCCTTATATAAAATAGAAGGACCGGTCATCCACATAAAATTAAACTGCGGTGCAAAGCCTACATCTTCTCCTTTTAAAAATCGTAAATAATTTTCTTTTTCTGTCATTTGTAAAACCTCCATGAATAAGGAATAGTTGTTCCTTGTTTTTGTTCTCTTGTTTGTTTAGAAAAAGTGTAGCACGGAAAAACAGAAAATGCTTCGGCGCAATCGTCTTAAATTGATGGAAAAATTTTGGGGATTTTGGTATCCGAAAGACTAAATGGGGGACCGAAAAATGAAACATCAGCTGGTTCGCTCCGTTTCGGCATCGGGTACAAAAAAATGAAAAAAAGGGAAAGATGGTTTTGTATTGGGTCGACGAGGTAATTCCCAAATGGCTATGGTACGATAAGAGCATCAAAAAACAGAAAAAAGCGCGCAGATTTCTGAAACACAAAGGAGAGTGTAGTCAATATGAAAAAACAGGTAAACACATTTGGATTTTTGGCTGTTATGAGTATGTATCTGATCTCAATGGGTGTAACCGTAACAACCCCTGCAATGGCAATTTTTGCCGCACAGTTTCCGGAAAGCAATTATGCATTGATTTCCACCCTTCCTACATTATTTGTAGTTCCCGCTTCTTTAATTTGTGGTGCCATTGTTGGTAAGAAGATTAAATATAGAACTTGTGCAATCTTAGGAAGTGCAATTTTCTTAATCGGCGGTGTTCTTCCCGCTTTTGTAGAAACCTTTGGTATGGTCTTAGTGGGTCGTGCAATCCTCGGTGTGGGTCTTGGTATATTATCCCCTCTTGGAAATGCATTGGTTCTGGGTCTGTATGAAGGTCAGAAACAGGCCAAATACCTGGGTTATGGTACCTTATTGATGAATGCCGGCGGTATTGTTTATCAGATGCTTGGCGGTCAGTTGGCCGGAATGGGTTGGCAGGCAGTATTTTATGGACATTTATTCGGTGTAGTTGGTCTGATCATGGCATTCTTTATTCCGGAACCGGAAGTACCTGCTGCACAGGCAGAGGTACAGCAGACAGCCCCTAAAAAAGAAAAAATGACAGCAGCTGTTTTTATCATCGCAGCGTTATTCTGTATTTTTAATATTTTAAATTATCCCGTTATGATGAATCTGTCTCTGCTGTTTGAATCCAAACAGGCAGGTGATGCAGCGGCAGCAGCAACCGCATTATCCATGTATACCATCGCCGGATGTATCGCAGGATTTTTATTCGGAGCAGTTTTCAAAGTGCTGAAACGCTTTACCATCAGTGCAGGTTTCTTTCTTTGCGCAGTTGGTGCGCTGCTGATCTATGCAGGTCCCAGCTTTATCGTGATGACCCTTGGTCTTTGCTGTATCGGATTTGGATTCTCCTTGTTAATGCCCGCTGGACTGGGTCTGGTTGGAATTCATACACCGCCTTCAACCGTTGCGATCGGTACTTCCGTTGTTATGGCGTTGATGAACCTGGGTGGATTTATCAGTACCTACTATCTGCAGGCAGTAGAAGCAATCATGGGAAATGTCATCTACAATTCCATTTTAGTAGAAATCGTTATTTTAGCAGTATTAGCTGTTTTCTTCCTTCTGTTTAATCCTTATCCCAGCGAAAAATAAGATAAACAGAAGAAACGAAGGAAATAAGCAGAAGAAATACAAAAGCCGTTTCACTGTGGTGAATTTAAATCAAAGCAATCAAATGTGTTAGTATCGAAGCAGTCGGTAAAAACAGGAGAGCAATCTCTAGAAATCCTGGTATTTTTTACAAAAGCGATGTAACTATTAGGCAGAGTTTCAATCGTGCAGAGTTTAACGAACAGAAATAGAGAAAAAAAGCAGAATTATAAGGATAGAAATCGTACAATTAGACACCAACAGATGTGTTAAAATAATAGTAAATAAAAGAAGAAGTTTATTGAAGATTATTTAAGTGAAGAGAAGGTGTACAGCGTGAAATTAAGTATGTGGATGCTGGTAAATCGATTACATGATTTCGAATTGGAGGTTCATATCCGAGATTGTTCCCCTGTGAATTTAAAAAGTGCAAGGCGTGCGTATGCGACGGATTGTGTTTACGTCTATCAGGCAGAAGAAAATTCCGTTTGTCAGAATGGAGAAGATACGATCATCATCAAAGATATGGATGCGCAGGAAGCGGTTGAGATCGTTCAATCGGTATTTGATTATTACAACGATTGGGATACGATGATCCGTGATGCTGCGATCCGAAGGGATTTTCAGACGGTGATTGACAAAAGCTGGCATATTTTACATAATCCCGTGGTATTGCTGGATGCTTCCTGGAATGTGTTGGCGATCAGTAAGCACTATCGATACAGCAAATTAGATCCGGAATGGACGCATTTATGTCAGTTTGGTTCCACTTCCCTGTCCGCATTTCAAAATCTGCGCAATGATCCGACGAATAACTATAATATTGAGGGTGCGCAGTATTATCATATGAGAAATGAAGGGCTTTCCAATTGTCTTTCTTCTTTGATCTTATCAAACGATGTAGTATGCGGGCGCATCAATATCATTGAGTATGACCGGGAGTTTAACCGTGGAGATGAGCAAATCTTAAATTATATGGTTAGTTTGCTGGCTCCGCATATGAATTATTTTCCGCAGGAGAAGGAAACGGGCTGCATTTCCGTTTTTCAAAAGCTTCTGACTGGTCAGCGAGTTGACTGGAATCAGCTGCGTAATTATATGCGGTATATGAAATGGGAGCAGGAAAAAGAACAATATGAGCTGATTGCTTTTTGTCCGAAGGACGATGGGAAAAATCACGAAGATACGCATCTTCTGCGCAATAAGCTAAGTCGGATGCTTCCAAAGGGCGATGTTGCTGTTGTGGATCAAAATGTTGTATTGCTGATCGCATCCAAAGATTTTCAGGAATCGGTTTCCGATACGATTTACAAAATTACGACAGCACAGGATTATGAGATTGGAAAGAGTCTGCCATTTGTGGATATTCGCCTGTGTCATCAATTTTATAATCAGGCAGTCTTTGCAGCACTTGGCGGAAAACGCATCCTGTCAGCTTATGCATTCAAACACAGCCTGGAAACATCCGATGCGGATGGAAAGGCAGAAGAAACGGCACAGATTCATTCTTTTTATGATTGTGCAATTGAATTTATCATTCAAAATGGAAATCGGCATGAAGCAATCGCCGCATGTCATCCGGATATTTTGAAGCTTTGGAAGATGGATCGGGAGCAGAATCTGGATCGGATCCACACCTTCCGTGTTTATTTGAATAATGAACGCTCTTTGCTCAGTGCAGCACAGGAGCTGTATGTACACCGCAATACGCTGGTGTATCGGATTAATAAGATTATCAAAGAACTTACTTGTGATCTGGAAGATGTCTACACCAGAGATTATATGAAATTATCCATTCGTATTTTAGAAATGTATGGAGAATATCTGGAAGACTAGAAAAAACAAGTAAAATCAGGAATAGACTGGAAATAAAAATAGACTAGAAATAAAATCGGAACAGAATCATCTTTTAAATGAAAGTACGAGTGTTAAGAGGGAGATGTTTGTATGTTAACAAAAAAACAGAATTTATTAGAAACCATTCACGGTGGAAATCCAGATCGTTTTGTAAATCAGTATGAAGCATTTGCGATGGTATTTCATCCGATTATGACACAGGGTGCATCACCACAGTATGGAGAAGAAAATATCGTCAATGCATGGGGTGTTACAAATTCCTGGCCGGCTGGTACGCCTGGTCCGTTCCCGGTTCATACACCGGACAAGATCGTGATCAAGGATATTACACATTGGAGAGACTATGTAAAAGCACCTGCTGTTAAATTGCCGGAAGCAGCATGGGAACCTTTCGTGAAACAGGTGGAAGAAATTGATCGAAATGAATATTTTGTTACCCCTTTCGTAGCACCTGGTATTTTCGAGCAGTGCCATCATTTGCAGGAAATCCAGAATTGTCTGGTGAATTTCTATGAAGAACCCGATGATTTAAAGGATTTGATTAAATTCTTGACCGAATGGGAAGTACAGCAGGCAGAAGAAATCTGCAAATATCTGAAACCGGATGGATTATTCCACCACGATGATTGGGGCAGCCAGATTTCAACGTTTATTTCACCGGATATGTTTGAAGAATTTATTCTTCCGGCATATAAAGAGATTTATGGATGTTATAAAGAAAATGGTGTGGAACTGATCGTGCATCACAGCGATTCTTATGCGGCAACCTTAGTGCCGTTTATGATCGAAATGGGAATTGATATCTGGCAGGGCGTTATGACCAGCAACAACATTCCGGAACTGATTCGCAAGTACGGCGAGAAGATTACCTTTATGGGCGGTATTGACAGTGCCAAGATCGATTATGATGGATGGACAAAAGAAGTCATTGCATCCGAAGTTAAACGTGCATGTGATGAGTGCGGTAAATATTATTTTATTCCGAGTGCATCTCAGGGTCTGGCTATGAGTACATTTGAGGGTGTGTACGAAGCAACCAGCGATGCAATCGCAGAATACAGTAAGATTTATTTTGCAAAATAAAAGGGATGATGCTGTTAAACACGTCATTTGATAAGGTGTGACGCTGTTGAATGCGTCATTTGATGGGGAAAAGCGGTTCTGTTTGTGCCAAAAACAGAACCGTTTTCATAAAAAAGGTAAAAGGTGACGAAAAGGAGTAAGGATATGAGTACAGGTCGTTTTATGAAAACTGCCGTAGAACGGGATTATTCCAAGTTCTGGCAGCAGCCGGGTTCTTTTCCCTGGCTTGCACAGCAGCCCAAACCGGCTATTGAAGGCCGTCCCTGCAGTGTACGGGAAAATTATATTCGTTGTGTAAAAGGAGAGCAGCCGTTGTGGATGCCGGCCTATTTTTATGAAAGCAATACCGTATGGCCGGATGCGATGGAAGAACATCCCGTGCCAGAAGTTGATGGCTATGACTGGTGGGGTGTGTACTGGATGATGGTAGAATCCGCAGGCGGTATGATTACAAAACCGGGAACAAGGGTGATTTCTGATTTTGCAAATTGGAAAGAAGAAGTGGAATGGCCGGAACTTTCGGAAGTGAATTTTCAGGCAGATGGAGCAAAACTCCAGGCACTGATGGATCCGGATAGACCGCATATTTATGAATGTGTAGAAGGAATTTTCGAGCGACTGCATGAAATGATGCCGTTTGATGAAACCTTAGTCGCATTCTATGAAGAACCGGAGCTTTTGGAAGAATTTTTCCAGAAAATGGCAGATTATAAAATTGAAACCTGTCAACAGGTATTTGAACACTATGGTCGTGTGGACGGTGTATTATACCACGATGACTGGGGAACACAAAGAAGTGGATTTTTCTCAAATGAAATGTTCCGCGAGCAGTTAATGCCGGCAACATCCCGTTTTCTGAAGTTTTTGAAAGATCAGGGCAAATTCATTGAATTACACTCCTGCGGCAAAAATATTCAGTATGTACCGGAAATGCTGGAAATGGGAATTGACATGTGGACACCTCAGATTGGAATCAATAATCCTGATTTCCTCTATGAAACCTATGGCGATCAGATGACCTTCTGTTTTGATCTGACCATTCCTCACGAAGCAGATGAAGCTGAAATCCGCAGAATGGTACGTGACTTTGTCGATCATTTCGGTGCAAAAGGACGCTGTATGCCCTGGATCATGACCGATATGACGAATCCACAGCAGGAAATCATCGCCAGAGACGAACTGTACAACTACTCTTTGGAATATTATAAGAAACTGTATCATCGTTAAAAAATGATTGATCGAGAAACGAGTCGAAGAAAATGAGTCAAAGTTTGGAAAAACGTGAGTCAAACTTTGAAAAAAGCGAATGAAGATTCGGGAAAAGCGGATTAAAAATGATGCTAGTAGAAAGCAGAATGATGATAGTAGAAAGCAGAAGGTGAGGCGAAATAAATGAATTTAAGAGAAAATGCGATGGCAATTTACAATGGAGAGCAGCCGGATTTTTACGGCGATCTGATGGATGCGATCGAGCTGATTCCGGATCCGGTTCTGTTAGGTGATATGCCGCCGCAGGATGGAAAAGAACATAAAGATTCCTGGGGAACGGTTTATATTTTCCCCGAAGGAGCACCGGGACCGCATCCTTGTGTCAATGATTCAAATGCCGTTATTAAGGATATTGAAAAATGGGAAGAACAATTAAAAGTACCTTCTCTCGATCATTTAGATTGGACACTTGCCCTGCAGGTTGCAGAACAGGTAGACCGAACGGAAAAGCTGGTCGGCTTTATGTTTGCCGGAGGACTGTTTGAACGTACCCATCATTTAATGGGAATGGAAAATGCACTGGTTAATTATCTGGAATATCCAGAAGAAATGGCAGGTCTTTTGCGAGCAATCGCGGATTATAAAATCCAATATATTAAAATGGTAGCCGAGAAAATTCATCCGGATATTATTTTCTATCACGATGACTGGGGCTCCAAACAAAATGTATTCCTGCCGCCTTCTGTATGGAGAGAGCTGATCAAACCGCTGCAAAAAGAAATCGCAGATGTGATCCATGAATGCGGAATGATCTATATGCACCACGCAGATTGCATTTGTGAACCAATTGTAACAGATATGGTAGAAATCGGTATTGATATCTGGCAGGGTGTAATCGCACAGAATAACATTCCGTTGATTCAGAAAATCACAGAAGGTAAGCTGGCGATGGTCGGCGGTATTGATGCTCCGAAAATCGATCTGGAAGGTGTTTCTGAGGAAGCGATCCGTGGAGAAGTGCGCAGAGCCATTGATACGTACTGTCCGGGCGGACGCTTTTTCCCCGGAATTCCAAATGGCGTTTGCTATGTAGAATGGAACAATCAGATTGCAAAGGACGAGCTGGCAAAATATGGTCGTCAATATGCACAGGAACATCCAATCGTAAAAAAATAAAAGCAAGAGAAGCGGATTCAACCCTGCAAGGGGTTGACGGATTGGGATTCTCTATATAAAATAAGGGAATTGACATAGAACGAAAATGTCAATTCCTTTTTTTACGCGAGTAGCGATGAAAATGCTGTGCTTGCACAAGCATTTGAGGAGTACCGCGATAACTTGAGAAACTCGCAGCGCGTGTTTCTCATAGTTTGCATGGAAAAGATACGTTTCACCATCTGCGTTTGCATGGAAAAGATACGTTTCACCATCTGCATACAGTGGGAAAAGCCTGCAACAAGCGAAAGGATTGAAGCAAGAAGCTCCGACTTCTATAAGTCGGAGTAGTTCACGGAACGAAAGGATTTTATTCATGAAAGAACCTATAAAGAAACGCGGAAGTATCTGGCGTTGTTTTTCACCAATTTTAATCTATATGCTGCTGCAGGAGGGAGTTTCCTTTCTGGTTTTGCTGGTCTACTATAGTCGGCAAGGACTCTTTGAGCAGATGGAGCAGCTGAATATGGATGCAGTTTTGAATCAGATGTTTTCTGCTGTATTGGAAAATATTGATTATTTGAGTTTTTTGACGATGGCATTTAGTTATGTCCTGTTAATCCCGCTTTTTTGGTGGATGTATCAAAAAGACCGGAGACGAAATCAGCTGAGAGAATCTGCCAAAACGGAAATAAGTGCAGAGGGAGCAGCCGGACCGACGAAGGTTTCTGTAAAATATTATGGGATTTTGCTGATGGGCGGTGCAGCCTCTTGCCTGGCAGCCTCTAATATGATTTCGCTTAGTGGAATGGCAGAGACTTCGGCAGGTTATGCAGAAGCCTCAAACGTTCTTTACAGTGCTGGATTTTTGCCGGAACTTTTGGTTTTGGGCATTTTATCTCCGATTGCGGAAGAATTTCTGTTCCGTGGCTTGATTTACCGTCGTTTTCAGGAATTCACGCCGCTGTTGTCTTCCATGCTCTGGGCTTCCTTGACATTTGCTTTTATGCATGGAAATCTGGTTCAGGGAATTTATGCATTTGTAATCGGATTTATCTTCTGTTACGTATACGAACGCTATGGTTCGATCGTAGCCCCGATCGTGATGCATATGGCATCGAATCTGGTGTCAGTTATTGCCAGCGAAACTGGAATTTTGGATGTTTTGTATAAAGATTTTGTGGTTTTCCTGACCGCAACCTTTATCTGCTGCCTGCTTGTCGTGGGAATGTTTTATCTGATCGAGCGATATGTGCGCCCAATTACCGAGCAGGGAGAATAGACAGCACGAGAAAAGCTGCATTCTGTAATTTTAGCAGTGATCAATGTGTGCGATTACAGAGAGAAGGAAGTACATAGAAAAAAAGCAGTACATAGAAAAAAGCAGGAACTTTGCTGGATGTACAATAGATGGTACAATTTACAAAGTCCCTGCTTTTTCGTTATCTTAAATATGTTACGTATTTAACCGGTGTATCGTAGTTGATATGAGAAATCTTACAGCCGCTTTTGGAATTGGCTTCGTGCACAATCTGGCTGTTTCCGATGTAAATGGCGACATGGCTAATGGATTGCTTGCCGTTTTTGTAAAATACGAGATCACCTTTTTGGAGCTGGCTGCGTTTGATGGAACGACCGCCTGCTGCCTGCGAGGTAGAGGTTCTAGGAATGGAAATTTTGTGCAATTTGTAGATCGACTGCACAAAGCCAGAACAATCGGCTCCTGTTTTTAAACTGGTTCCGCCCCAGACATAGGGCAATTTTCCAACGTATTGTTTTGCAGTTGTCGCAATGGAAGAACCGGAAGATGACACGGAACTTGAACTACTTCCAGAACTTGCAGAGTGGGACGTATTTCCAGAACTTGCAGAACTGGAAGTCGTTCCAGTGGTTTGGCTGCTGGATGCAGTAGAAGATTTTGATGCGGTTTTCATAGAATAACAAAACTGAATATAACTCTGTGCGACATATCCTGTTTTCGAAGTACCGCTTTTCGTGTATTTTACTTTTGAAAACGCTCGTCCATCGGTTCCGTTTACTTTCTTTTTCAGAACAGTTACTTTCGTATTTTGTGAGAGTACCGTAACGGTGGAACTGTTCGTCGTGGCTTGTTTGCGCATACGAAGTCCGGAAGCGGTTACTTTTGCACGGAGCGTTCCTGTCTGAGAAGCAATTTTTGCAGCAGCAGAACCGGTTTTGAAATAAGATGCTTTGACATAACCGGTTACAGAGCCAGACGATATGTAATACCAGGTTCCACCTTCGCCTTTTACCGTTTTTTTGATAACAGCAGCGGCGTTGTTTTGCATCTTGCCGACAACCTTGCTGTTCGTTGTTGATTTGCTTCGGATATTCACAGAACTCGAAACCTGTGCAATCGCGATGTCATCAAATGAATCAGGTTCTCTTGTGATCGAAGCAGCAAAAGCATTTGTACTGCAAAAATACAGAAATAATATAAAAAAAGCAGTACAAAGAAGTAGGTGCAGAATATTTTGTTTAGATCGTAGGATCATCACCTTCATTTCCTTTCTAAAAATAAATATTACGTAAATGTTACAAGATAGTTACGATATATAGATGAAGAACGGCAAAAAAAGGTTTTCTTTGAAACGAATTTTAGAAAGAATCTAGAAAAATGTGAAAAATAAGGTTAAAAAGATGCAGGTAGATTTCGGAAAGAGAAGGTGGATTTTGGAAAGAGCAGGTGGTATAAAAAAATCTCATAAAATAAGCAATTGTTTTGGAAAAATAAAATTTTGAGAAGGAAAAGAAGACTTTGGAAAAATGGAAAAAGAATGAAGGAGGGAACTGTTTGAGGAAATCGTTTGAGTCAAGAATGGAGAGCTTAAAAAGAAATAGTAGAAGGGGTAGAAAGAGTGAAAAAAGGAGGATAGTCAAAAGAACAGATGAAAACAGGAGGAGGTTTGAAAGAACACATAGAAAGACTGAAAGTAGGACATGTTTGAAAGAAAGAATAAAAAAGAATATAAAAAAGGTTCACACAATGTGTGAACCTTAAGTAGCGGAAGGGAGATTCGAACTCTCGACACTACGGGTATGAACCGTATGCTCTAGCCAACTGAGCTATTCCGCCATATGATGGGGCCTACAGGGCTCGAACCTGTGACCCTCTGCTTGTAAGGCAGATGCTCTCCCAGCTGAGCTAAGACCCCGAATCATCTGTCAGCTTTTTGATTTCTCTGTTCGCTGACGACTTCTATACTATATCCTATAAATCAAAAAAAGTCAAGCGAATTTTTGAAAAAAAATAAATTTTTGCAACGATTCATATAATTATACCGATTTAGGTATGGAGATACTGCTTATGCAGGCAGTAAAAGCGCGATTGCCTGAGCAGCAATTCCCTCCTGACGTCCGGTAAAACCAAGACCTTCTTCTGTAGTTGCTTTGATGCAGACTTGATTTTCTTCGATTTCCAGTGCATGCGCTACATTTTTGACCATCTCCGGACGGTAAGGTGCAAGCTTCGGACGCTGTGCAATGATCGTAGCATCAATATTGCCGATCCGATAGCCGTTTTCACGCAGAAGTTTTCCGACATGCTGGAGCAGCAGGATACTGGAAATACCGGCATATTGTGGATCGGTATCTGGGAAATGCTGTCCGATGTCTCCTAAAGCAGAAGCACCTAGTAAAGCATCCATAATTGCGTGAACGACAACATCTGCATCGGAATGGCCTAAAAGACCTTTTTCGAAGGGGATTGTAACTCCGCCTAAAATTAGCGCACGATCTTCTGTGAGACGGTGCACATCATAACCCATACCAATTCGCATCGTGAAACCTCCTTGTTGTGAAAATGAAATAAAATGTGTGATCGATTCCCTGCAAGAAAATGAGCCTTTTATCTCTGTAATGCAAGAGGGAATCATGAAAAGCAATCAATTCAAGAAGCAATCTATGCATGATTTCAAATCTATGCATGATCGTAAAGAAAATACCGCGTGATTGCAAGCACAGTATTTTCATCGCTGTTCGCATAAAAAAAGGGTTCACACAAAATGTGAACCCCAAATAGCGGAAGGGAGATTCGAACTCTCGACACTACGGGTATGAACCGTATGCTCTAGCCAACTGAGCTATTCCGCCATATGATGGGGCCTACAGGGCTCGAACCTGTGACCCTCTGCTTGTAAGGCAGATGCTCTCCCAGCTGAGCTAAGACCCCGTAAATAGAATCGCAATCATCAAATCAAAACGAAAAGCTTGAGAGGAATCTCTCGAACCGTTTTGCTGAATGCCTGTACAGTATACTCCGGATTTTATAAAAAGTCAAGCAGTTTTTAAGAAAAAATTTAGAATTCGAAGGAAAAATTCTCAAAAAATTCATTATGATTCTTGGAGAGTCTATGTTATACTAAAACGTATCGGAAGAATTGACATTTTGTTCACGATATGCATTTGAGGAAGATCACAGTCTGTGACAGCAGATTGAAAGGTAAAGATTATGGATAACTATTATTTTATTGTGAATCCGCTGGCATCTTCTGGTAAGGCAGCGGTTGTCTGGCGTGACTGTAAGAATTATTTAGATAAGCACCATATTGCGTATGAAGTATTTATGACATCTTATGGAGGGCATGCTGCAAAGCTGGCGGCAGCATTGACGACAAGTGAAGAACGGACGAAGGATAAGACGATCATTGTAATTGGCGGTGACGGTACTTTGGGCGATGTAGTAAGTGGAATCAATATTTCCGCACAAGTAGCATTGGCTTATATTCCCGGTGGTTCGGGGAATGATTTTGCCAAGAGCAATCACATTTCCAAAAGACCGGTCAGACGTTTGAAACAGATCCTTCGTCGCAAAAAGATCGTATGGATGGATTACGGGATTATTTCCTATATTCAGGGAGAACTGCAGCAGCGCCGCTTTATGGTCAGCAGCGGATTGGGATTGGATGCCAAGATTTGCGACGGGGTGCAGATCAGTCCATTGAAATCTTTTTTTAATAAATTTCATATCGGTAGAGTGGTTTATATTGAAGTGGGTCTGCGGGCAGTGTTTAAAGAAAAACCGATTTCCCTGCAGCTGCAGCTCGATGGAGTGCGCACTTTAGATTTAGAAGATGTCCGCTATATTTCCATTCAGATACAGCCAAGTGAAGGCGGCGGTTTTAAGATGGCACCGCAGGCAGATAATCAGGATGGAATGTTTGATTTGTGTATTGTGACCACTAGAAAGCGCTTGCAGCTGATCCGGATTTTATTGGCATCTTTATTTGGAAGGCATGTAAAGATGCATGGGGTGCATATGATAAGATGTACATCAGCGGCATTTCGCATGAGCCAAAGTGTTTGTGTTCATACAGATGGAGAAATTTGTGGACATCTGAAAGAGTTTAATGTATTATGTGAAAAGCGTAAGCTAAAGATGATCATGTAGCAGCTGGGCAGAGTGGATTTACACTTTGCCTGTACTGGTTCACGGATCAAAATTAAGAATGGAAAGAAGGAATACGATGAATAGCAGGCATTTTAAAGAAGAATTTAAAAGGAAATCCTGGGTGTTTTTGTATGTTTTTATCTACTTTCCCTGGTTTTTTATTCTGGAAAAGGTGGTACAGGATCAGTATTATTTGATCGAGTGTAAGGTTGACCATTTCATACCGTTTTGTGAGTACTTTATTGTACCGTACTTATTTTGGTTTGTATATGTAGCAGGAAGCTTTGTATGGTTTTTGTGGCAGGAAGATGATAAGCTGTTTTATAAATTTAGCGCTGTAATGTTTGGCGGGATGACGATTGCGTTGATCATTTATACGCTTTTCCCGAATGGTATTCATTTGCGTCCCAATATTGACCCGTCGAAGAATGTATTTGCATGGGCGACTTCGATGATTTATGCGGCAGATACCTGTACGAATGTATTTCCCAGTCTTCATGTGTATACCAGTGCCGTGATTGGAATTTTCTTTTCCAAGACGCAGTTAGCAGCTCGGAAGCGTTGGGTGAAGCCGCTGATGTTTGGCATAAGTGCGAGTATTATTTTATCTACAGTTTTTTTAAAGCAGCATTCTGTTTTGGATCTGTTAGCGGGAAGCGTCATGGCATGGGCTTTGTGCAGAGCGGCCTTTGTAAGTGAAGAAGAAAGTGGGACATCTTCTATGCGAAAGCGCAGAAGCAGTCTGGTACTTCGCTGATCGTAGGCGTGAGATCCTGGTCGATGATAGGAACGTGATCCTTGCTGCTGATGGGAGAGCCTCTGACTGCTGATGGTAGTATGCCTTTGGCTGCTGATGAGATAGTGCCCTCGCTTATAGGCTTGATCCGGATGGAACCGGTTCAGATTGAGATGGGGAGCGTTTCCTGAAAAGGGAAAAGATAAAAAATAAAAGATAAAAGATAGAAAATATCGGAAAAGGGACTGTGTACGAGGTGATATGCTCCCTTCTAGGTAGACAAGTGAAATAATAAAAACTTGTTACTTAGGAGGGAACATATCATTTTTCCTTCGGGTGACAGTCCCTTTTTTGATCGTATGCTTTAGCAGCACTTATATGCAGGTGTTTTAAGAGCACTCATATGCAGGCAATCTAGAGGTACTCATGTTTAGGCGATTTAACAGCACTTATATGTAGATGCCGATTATTTCGTCTCGCTGGAAGATTTAGGTGCTACAATATATTTATTATAGAAATATTGGATGACATCACGGCGTTTTATAATGCCGATAAAGGTGTTATCATCGTCTACTACGGGAACGAAGTTTTGATAGGTAGACATCTGAAATACTTCTTCCGCAGTTGCGTGAATATTGATCGGTTCATAAATTCGACGAACATCTAAAGTTGAGATGGGGATGTTCTTGGCGTTGCTGAGATCAAATTCGAATGTTTTCTTCAGATTATAAAGAAGATCGCCTTCAGAAATGATACCAGAGTAAACGCCCTTTTCATCAATGATCGGTAAAACGGAGTGGCGGTATTCTTCTAGAATATCAAGCGTTTCCTGAAGGGTTGAATCTGTCCGTACATAAGCGAGTTCGCTTTTCGGGGTTAAAAAAAATAAAATATTCATTTATCAAATTTCTCCTTTTTTGCTGCTTCGTTCGTAAACAGGGAATTTTATCCTGTTCTTTTATTATACCGTAAAATGTTAAAAGAGCCAATTATTAAACTATGTAGTTTCTATAAAAAAATTATGAACTATTATAAAAAATATCTTTGTGATTTGAAGGTTGACAAATTTGGAGAAATTGCATACAATTTAATAAAAGTTAAGAAAAAGACTTTGAAGGAGAAAAGTAATTTTAACTGCGGTTCAAAAGAGAGGGATGTCATAGGCTGAAAGCATCCTGGATATGCGTTAATTGGAAGTGCGCTCCGGAGTTGATTTTGTGAACAGGATTAGAACACCTCAGTAGCGGAATCCGTTTTCCGCGTTAAGGAATTGAGAAAGAGTAGGAAATCAGGATATTTTCGATTCTTTGAATAAGAGTGGAACCACGTAATTGACGTCTCTTGTATGCATCTGCATACAGAGGCTTTTTTTATTTACGCGAGTAGCGATGAAAATGCTGTGCTTGCACAAGCATTTGAGGAGTACCGCGATAACTTGAGAAACTCGCAGCGCGTGTTTCTCATAGTCAGAGAAAAGTGGTAGGCTTTTGGATTTGATTCAGACAAGATATTGTCTATTTGATTAGGGAAAGGAGACTGCGCTGCTGTTCCATTGTGACAGGACAATACAAAGGAACTATGCAACGAAATTTAAGGAAATTTATTTATGAAGTTATTGGATTTTATAAGAGAAGAAATCGCAGTTGTGCGGGAACGAGATCCGGCGATTCATTCGGATCTGGAAGTTTTTTTATATCCTTCTTTTCATGCGATCATTCGATATCGATTTGCCCATAAATTATATGAGAAGAAGCATTATTTTCTGGCGAGATGGATTTCCCAGCGTGCAGCGCATACAACAGGAATTGAAATTCATCCAGGTGCACGGATCGGAAAGGGGTTATTTATCGATCATGGTCATGGTGTGATCATTGGGGAAACTACGGTGATCGGTGATAACTGTACGCTTTATCAGGGGGTAACTCTGGGTGGTAATGGAAAGGAAAAAGGAAAGCGGCATCCAACGCTGGGCAACAATGTGATGGTCAGTGCAGGTGCGAAAGTATTAGGTTCCTTTAAGATTGGGGATAATGTAAAGATCGGTGCTGGATCGGTCGTGATCCGTCCGGTTCCTTCCAATTCTACGGTCGTAGGTGTGCCGGGACAGGTTGTAAAGCGCAATAATGTGCGTACGCCGCAGCAGGATCTGGAGCAGATTAATCTGCCAGATCCGATCAAGCAGGAAATCCAGCAGATGAAAAAAGAGCAGGAGCGGATGAAAGCTGATTATAGAGCAATGAAAGAAAAATTGGATCAGCTGGAATTGCAGAAATAACAGCCAAAATGTATGACCAACCAAATGCATGATCAATAAAAAAAGTATTGCTAAAAACAAGGATGGTTAACAACAAGTATGACCAGTAAAATGCATGGCAAAGAAAATGCATGGCAAAAAATAATATATGACAAACAGCAAGGAGTAAGAAATCATGAAGATTTATAATACGTTAACAAGACAAAAGGAAGAATTTGTGCCGATTGAAGAAGGCAAAGTGCGGATGTATGTATGCGGTCCGACGGTATACAATTACATCCACATCGGCAATGCTCGTCCGATGATCATGTTCGATACGGTAAGACGATATTTTGAATACAAAGGATATGAAGTGAATTTTGTATCCAATTTCACAGATGTGGATGACAAGATCATTAAAGCTGCAATTGCAGAAGGAACCGATGCAGAAACCATTTCCAAACGTTATATTGCGGAATGTAAAAAGGATATGGAGGCAATGAATGTGAAGCCTGCAACGAAGCATCCGTTAGCAACCGAAGAAATTGACGGTATGATTCAGATGATTTCCACCTTGATCGAAAAAGGACACGCATATGCTGCCGCAGATGGTACGGTTTATTTTCGTACCCGTTCTTTTGCAGAATATGGAAAATTATCGCATAAAAATTTAGATGATCTTCAGGCGGGTCATCGTGAAATCAAAGTAACAGGAGATGCGACTAAGGAAGATGATTTCGACTTTGTTTTGTGGAAACCGAAAAAAGAAGGAGAGCCTATCTGGAAATCTCCCTGGTGTGAAGGTCGTCCCGGCTGGCATATCGAGTGTTCGGTTATGGCAAAACGTTATTTAGGAGAAGAAATTGATATCCACGCAGGCGGTGAAGATCTGATCTTCCCTCATCATGAAAATGAAATTGCACAAAGTGAATGCTGCAATGAAAAGACATTTTCCAGATACTGGATGCACAATGGATTTTTAAATATTGACAACAAAAAAATGTCCAAATCACTGGGAAATTTCTTTACAGTAAGAGAAATCAGCGAAAAATATGATCTGCAGGTGCTGCGTTTCTTTATGCTGAGTGCACATTATAGAAGTCCCCTGAATTTTAGTGCAGAATTGATGGAAGCAAGTAAAAATGGTCTGGAACGAATTTTGACAGCTGTAGAGCGCGGCCGTGAAAAAGCAGAAAAAGCAACCGGAGAAGTGACTGCACAGGAACAGGCAGTATTGGATCAGGAAATGAATGCGCTGGTGAAAAAATACGAAGCAGCGATGGAAGATGATTTTAATACAGCAGATGCAGTTTCTGCTATTTTTGAATTAGTAAAATTGATGAATACTGCGATCACAGATGAAACTTCTAAAGCATTTGATCTGGCTTTGTTAGAAGAAACGGAACGACTGTGTGATATTCTGGGCATTATCACTAAGAAAGAAGAAGAATTATTAGATGCAGAGATCGAAGCACTGATTGAAAAACGTCAGGAAGCAAGAAAATCCAAAAATTTTGCGTTGGCAGATCAGATTCGTGATGAACTGGCTGCAAAAGGAATTCTCTTAAAAGATACTAGAGAAGGTGTAAAATGGATGAAAGCGTAATGGGTAACATGACAGAGTGCACAAAACGCAGTTTTTTAGAAGACGCGCGAGAGGTATTGGAGCTGTCAGCTCCGGATGTACGGAGTTATTCCGGTCTTTCGCTGGCATTTATTGGTGATGGTGCTTATGAATTGGCAATCCGTACGCTGGTGATCAGTCAAGGAAATCGCCAGGTCAATAAGATGCATCGTCAGTGCAGTGAGCTGGTAAAAGCTCCTGCACAGGCTGCCATGGTACAGGCAATCTGGGAAAATCTTACAGCACAAGAACAGGCAGTATGCCGGCGGGGCCGCAATACAAAGCCACATACGAAAGCCAAAAATGCAACAACAGAGGAGTATTTATGGGCAACGGGTTTTGAAGCACTTTGTGGATGGCTGTATTTGAATGGAGAGCAGAAACGGCTGCTGGAGGTTGTCAAAATGGGACTGGAAGCAGTGGAAACAAAATAATAGGAAAATTTTGAAGTAAGTTGGGAAAACAATAAACTTTGCGGCAGCTTACAGGGAATTGGAAACGCGAAAGGACATGTTACAGTATGAGATATGAAGAATCAAAAATAGAAGGACGCAATGCGGTTTTGGAAGCATTTCGTGCAGGAAAAACGATTGATCGTCTATTTGTGCAGGATGGATGCAAAGATGGTCCTGTGCAGACAATTATACGGGAAGCGAAGAAAACCGATACGATCGTTCAGTTTGTGAAAAAAGAACGTTTGGATCAGATGTCAGAAACTGGAAAGCATCAAGGTGTGATTGCTTATGCAGCAGCTTATTCTTATGCGACAGTAGAAGAAATTTTGCAGGCGGCACGGGAAAAAGAGGAACCTCCTTTTATCGTACTTCTGGACGGAATCGAAGATCCGCATAACTTGGGTGCGATCATTCGAACGGCACATCAGGCGGGTGCCCATGGTGTGATCATTCCGAAACGTCGTGCAGTAGGACTGACAGCAGTTGCAGCACGAACCTCTGCTGGAGCATTAAATTATATGCCCGTTGCGAAGGTAACGAATTTGAAAAAAACGATGGAAGAATTGAAAAAGGAAGGTCTGTGGTTTGCTTGTGCTGATATGGCAGGTGATACGATGTATCAGGTAGACCTGACAGGGCCGATCGGTATTGTGATCGGCAATGAAGGAGACGGTGTTAGCCGGCTTGTAAGAGAAGCCTGTGATATGTACGTATCCATTCCGATGAAAGGACAGATCGATTCGTTGAATGCTTCAGTTGCAGCCGGTATTCTGGCTTATGAAATTGTCCGTCAGCGCATGGGAAAATAGCAGCAAGATGGCAGAATATTTATTAGTAGATGGTTATAACGTGATTTTTTCCTGGCCTGATCTGAGTGAATTTGCCGATAATGGAAATTTAGATGCTGCACGAATGAAATTAATGGAAATGCTTTCAAATTATCAAGGATATTATAAAAATACAGTGATTCTGGTATTTGACGGCTATAAAGTGAAGAATAATCCGGGAACAGTAGAGAAATATCATAATATTTATGTGGTATATACAAAGGAAGCAGAAACCGCGGATCAGTATATTGAAAAAGTAAATGGTTCCCTGGCAAGAGCCAATCAAGTGCGTGTAGCGACATCGGATCGTTTGGAACAGGTCATCATTCTGGGGCAGGGAGCTACTCGTGTCAGCGCACGGGAGCTGCAAAAAGAGATGGAAGAGATGAAGCGGGAAATCCGCAAGGATTATCTGCATAAACCGCTCTTGAAACGCAACAGTCTGATCGACAATTTGGACCCGGAGATGGCTGCTTTAATGGAAGAAATGCGTTTAACCGAAGACCCGAAGGAACCGCCGGCAGGCATAAAACGTCAGCAGGAAAAACAGGCGGGAAACAAGAAAAACTCCGGTAAAAGCCATTTAAAGGGCAGCAAAAACGCGAAAACGGGCAATGGTGCAAAACAACAAGCAGGCGCAAAGACAAAAAGGAAGAACAAGCAATAACGCAAAATAAATAATAGAGTAAAGCCAATAGGCCAAAGCAAGCAAGGATGCGAAGGCATACTAGAGCATGAACTGCAAGAATCGGGAATCGTCAAGACAACAAGTAAGAGCAGAAATTGTTTTTATTGAAGAAATAATTTGGAAAAAAGAAATTTTTTAAAAAAAGTGTTGACAAAAAAAACACCTTGTGTTAGAATTCATAACTGTGAGCGGGAGGAAACAAACGCTTCATGTGAGACGCTGACGTGGCACAGGTGGTAGCGCACCTCATTGGTAATGAGGAGGTCGGCAGTTCGAGTCTGCTCGTCAGCTCTAAAGAAACCCAGTAGATATATGGTCTACTGGGTTTTTGCGTTTCTAAAATATAGGGTATCACGTACTTAACAAGACAGCTGGAGGATAGAGGTACCTATCCGTTCCAGTGAAATATTTTAAGCTAAGAAATAGCCGTCCGATCTCGCCAAAGAACAGGGACGGCTATTTCTTATTTTTTAGATTCAGAATTGCTACGATTAACATAGCTGTGGTCAGTATGACCATAAATTCTCCATAAATTCTTCACCCGAAAATTCATAAAAAATGATTGACAATCGTTTTTCACGTGTTACAATAAAATATTGGTAATGTTTCCGCTTGCCTTTTTACTTGGTAAGGGGAGTCATTTCATATTTTGCAGGCGGGGGGATGCGCGTGGACTGTACGAAGGAAGAGTTTTTACGGGAATTTGGAATTCGAGAAGAAGAATTTGTACAGGCGGATATTTCCTGGGAAGAATTGCTGGAGATTGAGGCAGATTATCAAAAAGAGATGCCGGCAATGGAACAGGTTCGTAAAAATTTTATGGATGAATTTATCATCGATAAAAATTGCGGATTTCATTCCTTCAGCAGCCGTTTGAAAGAGCCCAGACATTTGCTTGCTAAGATCGTACGGAAAAGAATTGAAAATTATGCCAAATATCGGGATATGACATTGGAAAATTACCGGTATTTTGCGACGGATCTGATCGGTGTGAGAGGTTTGCTTTTGTATCGTGAGGATTGGGTGAATTTCCATCAATATATTACAAAGGCTTTCTGTATGAATAAGGAGCAGTATGCGCATGATAATGCAGCAAATTTAGCGGCGCTTCCGGATTATTCAATGGCAGAAGCTCCCAAGGTGCATATCCGAAAAGGGGATTATGCAGAAATTTATTACAACTGGATTGCACCGGATCATATTAAGGATGGAAAGCATTATCGTTCGATTCATTATATTTTGAAATACCAGCAGGAATTTATTGAAGTGCAGGTTCGAACCCTATTTGAAGAAGGCTGGGGGGAGGTCGATCACCATATCGTATATCCCTATAAGACGAGTAATTCGATGCTGCGTGAATATTCTGAGCTGTTAAATCGTCTAGCTGGGATGGCTGATGAGATGTCTTCTTTTTATCGGCGGATCAAAGACTTGGATACAAGCAGATTTGAGCCGAAAGAAGCGATGGTACAAAAGGCACTCAGTAAGTTTCAGGATGAAGAGCAGTCTGTCGATTTGGATACCATTCCAGTGAAGGCAAAGGGAGAAGCTTTGGCAGTAGAGAAACCGTGTGTGCTCAAAACAGCAGAGGATATGATTCGGGGAATTCTGGATGAATAAACTTATAGGAAGAAATCCAGGAGATGGAAGCTAGAGAAAGAAATGGGAAACTGGCGGACGAATCCTGGAAGTTCCAATTTCTGACTTCGAACCAGAGAGAAAGCAGAAAGAAGCATGAAGTGGATTTACGGGAATGTAAATGAGAAGATATCTTTCGGAAAATAGGAGAAAACGATGGTAAGGCGAAATGGAGCTTCGGAAGCAGCTCGTACATCTGCACAGGAGATGATGAAGCTGGTTTATCAAGGCAGGATCAAGCAGCATTTGATGGGGGAGCATTCCTTTGCGAAACATGGTGCGCTGGAAGAATTAGAGTGCCAGACGTATTCGGAATTTGTTCGTACCAGGATGTGTTATGATATTATGCAGTTAGATGGAAGTGGGACAGATGGATCATATTGAAAATATTTATACCAATTATCAGCCGCTGGTAGAAGAATTTGGGGAAGAAATGATCACAGATCGTTACAGTATTATCTATACGGAAATCCAGGAGTTTTTTAAAAGTATTCGTGGCGGTGACAAGCTGAGTATTGATCCGGTGGTGTTGATGCATGCCGTTTTGGATTACTATTCAGATGTGTCGAGTATGAAACGTTTTCATGGATGGAAGACGATCGATCGTGTAAAAAGTATGGCATATGAAAGTTTTTGGCTGCTGCGCCGTAAACCAATCCAGATTCAGGCAGGAAAGGGGCAGGCAGATGATAAGCTGACCTTTGCCAATGAAAAATTTGTTTTTTCCAGAATTGCATCGTATTTGGTGCATAACAGCGGGAATATTGACTTGCTGAAAGAACAGAATAATCAGGCATTTCAAAAATATCTGGATTCGTTGTATTATTTCCTGAAATACAAAAATTATGATGCCCAGATGCTGGAAATTATGATGCTGGGATTTCAGGCAGGTGCAATGGCAGCACAGAAATAAGGACCTATCGGATGAGCGAGTAGGAAAGACGGAGCGTGTTTGAAAAAGATTAAGCGGCAGCACAAATTTTTTTCAAGCACGTTTTGACGTAAAACGGAAAAGAGATTC
>CAZTHP010000010.1:39556-46854 GCA_964613155.1 uncultured Lachnospiraceae bacterium
AAATGTCCGATCAATATTCCGGCAGCATTGCTTGCAGAAATCCCAGAAAAGCTTCCTGCTGCGTAGGCGTGAGTTGATGAAACAATTGCAGAAAGGTTACTTCTTCTTTTGTGACTTCGGTTAAATTTTCTTCTTCGGCGACTAACATGGATAAGCTGATACCCAATGCATCGCTGATCTTTTCCAGGGACTGCAGACTGGGGATTTGCTGTTTGCGGTACCAGGTGTTGACCGTGCTTTGCGAAAGATTTGCCCGACGGCAAAGTTCATTTTCAGACCAGCTGCGTTTTAAGCGCATGGATTCAATCTGATGCAGGATATCGATCATAGTAAAAAAGTCCTTTCTGATGATTTCGATTGGAAGGTGGAAAGAAACTATCCAGGATGGTTCTGGAAAAAGGATTCCAGCAGCTGGAGAAAAGAAATTTGTTGGGCGGGGGTGAGCAGATGAAGCTGCTGTAAAAATTCGCGGTCATTTGCAGTTAAGGCAAGTGGTTCATTTTCGTCGGCCAGTAAAGCGGATAGAGAAATATCAAATGCGGTACAGATTTTTTCCAGAGAATACAAGCTGGGAATCTGCTGTTTTTTGCGCCAGGCACTGATCGTCGTTTGCGGAACACCGGACTGAAGGCTTAATTCATATTCGGACCAGTGGTGCGCGCGGCGAAGGGACTGGATTTTATCTAAAAGATTGATCATAGCGATGTCCTTTCTCGGGGCTGAATTCTGTTTCTATTGTAACATTTGTTAGCAAAAAGAAAAAGGAGGCAGAGGAAAAACTGCAAAAATAAAAATCAACAAAAGCAAAAGCTGAACTAGTTACAAAGTAAAATACGGCAAAACAAGCTGCGGCAAAAGTGAAAAACTAGTTACAAAGTAAAATACGACAAAACAAGCTGCGGTAAAAGTGAAAAAACTAGTTACAAAGTAAAATACGGCAAAACAAGCTGCGGTAAAAGTGAAAAAACTAGTTACAAAATAAAATACGACAAAACGAGTTATTACAAAAGGAAAGAAAATAATACTACAAAAGAGAAAACAGTTGTCATTTTTTGAAAAAGAGGATGACAGCGAGGAATACGAAAGAAAAAAGAAAATGATAAGAAATATGGAAAAGCAGATGCACAGATGGGTGGAGTGCTATTATAGTAAAATCTATAAATTTGTCTGGAATCTGTGTGGAAATCGCGAAACGGCAGAGCATGCAGCGGAGAGCACATTCGAGCTTGCATACCAGTCGATGCGTAAATTGTGCCGGATGGATGAGGCACAGCGATTTAGTTGGATGATACACACTGCGCGGTATTATGTGGTAAAAGAAATCTATGAATACTGGGAGCAGGGTGAGAATCTGGAGGTTCGATATCATTTGGCAGGAGAAATCGATCCAGAGCAATGTCGGAAAATCCTGGAAGAATACGAAAAGAAAGTATGAAAGAGAACACAGCAAAAGAAAGGCTGTATGAAGTAAGGATAGGGATATGAGAAAAAAATATGAGGAGAACACAGATGAATTTCAGAAGGTACTTCGCAACGAACTGTATGCGGAAACCTTTCAGTCTGATGAAAAGGACTATTCACCTGAAAAAATTCAATCGCTGGTAGCATTGCTGGAATTAGAAAATCCAACAGAGGAGGACGAAATAAATCTCGCCCAGGCAATGTTTGAACAGCAGTTTTTAGAAAAGAACAAAGATCAGATTCGGAAAGCGCAGAGAAAGAAACGGTGGAAACGAGTTGCTCAAACCGCTGCTGTAATTGCACTTGTGACCGTTGCTGCAAATGCGACAACCCAAGCAGTTATGGACAAAAGTTTATTTCACATGACAAAAGATTGGGCTGACCATATTGTGATTACACCGGGAGAACGGGAGTCTGTGTCCTATGATCAGGAACAGACGGAATTTGAAGAAGGCAAAAGCTGGACCTTTTCTACAGAAGAAGAATTTGCAAAAAAATGTAACGGAAATTTCCTGATTTTTTCGTGGATGCCCAAGGACTTTTCGTTAACGGAAATTTTAGTTCAAAATATTCCGCTTCAGCAGGAATACGTATGGACATTTGAAAAAGCAGAGGATGCTGATGGCCGGATCGAATTGTGGATTTATCAGAAAATGGACCAGGAAAATGCGGTATTTACCGATAAGATGTCAGGAGAAAGTGAGCAGAAAACATTAGGAAACGGAATGGTGGTTTCTTTTTGTGAAACAGAAGACGCCATGATCGCAGGATTTGAATCCGGAGATTGGTGGTATTTAATCCGTACGTCTGAAGAAATCACGGTAATTGAAAAGATGATCGAGAATATGGAAACGTATCAGGCAAAGCAGTAAAGGGCAGATTGTTGTTGAATGATTGATGCTTGAAAACTGCTGCTTGATGATAGCTGGGAGTTATTGCTGGTAAATTATTGTTGCTTGATAGCTGCTGTTGAATGATTGCTGTTAAAGAATTGCTGTTTGATGAGCACTGTTGAATAACTGCTGCTTGACAAGGATGGCTGAAAGATTAGAAAATGAGAAGATAAAAAACTGGTTTTGTATGCGAAAAAGCAGGTTTATGTGTTGTTTACTTATAAACTTGTCGGTGCTTCAAAACCAGTTTTATTCGTGTGCCTTGTTTTTCAAAATCGTTTTTTATTGGTATCTTTTGTTTTCTGAAATTGTTTTGATCCGTTTTTCCAGCTTTTTTCTGTGCTGTTTGCGTTACAGCAGGAAAATAAGCGTTTGCTGAAGTCTCAATCTAAAGATTCATTTAAGGAATCTGATTTAGTCAGGTTTGTGATTGGTTTTGGGGCTGCTGCGTCTTCGGTTTTCGTTTTCGTGATCGGACCGGGCGCGGATGCAGTCCCAGACAGCGCATAAAAATGGGGATTTGCTGTTCCCAACTGGCCTCACAATGTTCTCCGCCGGGTACGATACGCAGGCAGGACCAGACCTCTTTTTCCAGAAATGCTTCTAATGTATCCGTCAAGATCGAGATCATTCCCTCATGGTGATCGAGTTCTTTGCTGCCGTAGTCCATATAAAGAACGGTATCGGGGGCAAAATCAGTATGCTGTATGAGTTCCTGCATTTTTTGGGGCTGGCACCATAAGCTGGGAGAAAGCGCAGCGCCTTTTGAAAAGACATGGTTCCACTGCGTCAATGCATAGATAGTCATAAGACCGCCCATTGAACTGCCGGCGATGTAGGTAGATTCCCGGCCGGGTCGTGTCCGATACTGGGCATCAATCCAGGGCTTGAGTTCGTGAACCAGCCATTCCATAGAACGCTCACCATCCCCTTTGATGCTGCCAAAATGTGCATCGTCAAAGCTCCAGGGCGAATATTCGCAAAGACGGCGGTTTCCTTGATGATTGCACTCAATTGCAACCAGGATTAAAGCAGGATTTTCTTTCTTTAAATATTTGTTCATACCCCAGCTTTTCCCATAAGTCGCATCTTGATCAAAAAAAACATTATGACCATCGAACATATAAAGCACCGGGTAGGAGCGTTTGCTTTTGGCATAATCCGGAGGCAGATATACGTAAAGTCTGCGTGGAATATCGTCAGACAGTGTTGGTATTGTAATAGTAGATTGCAAAATCATGAAAATACCCTTCCATTTCTTTTGAGAATTTCGAAAATAGCCAATGAAAATGACTCTCCGTGAGTTATTTTGACACAAAATGAGCAGAAGGTCAATATCAAGAGTCCGGGATAATGGCTAACGATTTACAATTTCTCCTATCGCTTGAAAGCAGGGACTTTCCGCTTATGACAAGCGAAAGGATTTATTGAGGAATCAAAGGCAAGAATCTGCTGGAAGGCTGGTGGTACAGGTTTGAAGAGAAAATCGAGTGGTCAGCAAAAGTGCCGAACGGACACTTGTTTACGTTAATGAGTTAAAAGAAAAAAGAATTAAAGCTTGCGCAAGGAAAATCGGTGTGATATAATGTCCCAAATTGATAACCGTTTATACAGCAGAGGGCTGGAATGTTTTTGCCAAATGGGCTGAACGGGAAGTAGGGAGGCTTCGATATGAGTTTTTTAAAAGGGAAAACAGCAATTATCACAGGTGCAGGCAGATCTGTCTTAAGTGATGGAAGATGTGGTTCCATCGGTTATGGTATCGCAACGGCATATGCAAAAGAGGGTGCAAATCTTGTCATTACAGGACGCAATGTTAAGAAATTGGAAGATGCAAAAGAAGAATTAGAGCGCCTGTACGGAATCGAAGTGTTGATCGTACAGGCAGATGTGAATGCAGGTGCCGACAACCAGGCTGTTGTAGAGAATGTTGTAAAGCAGACCGTTGAGAAATTTGGCGGAATTGATGTTCTGATCAACAATGCACAGGCATCGGCATCTGGTGTTACACTGGCAGATCATACCGTAGAGCAATTTGACCTGGCGATGTATTCCGGTTTGTATGCAACCTTCCATTATATGAAGGCATGTTATCCGTATTTAGCAAAGAGCAAGGGTTCCGTGATCAATTTCGCATCTGGAGCCGGCTTATTTGGGAATTATGGACAGTGTGCATATGCAGCAGCAAAAGAAGGAATCCGTGGTCTGACACGAGTTGCTGCAACTGAATGGGGAAAAGACGGAATTAATGTCAATATCGTTTGCCCTCTGGCATGGACTGCACAGCTGGAGAATTTCCAGAATGCTTATCCGCAGGCGTTTGAACAGAATGTAAAGATGCCGCCGATGGGTCATTATGGTGATGCAGAACAGGAAATCGGACGCGTTTGTGTACAGCTGGCATCTCCGGACTTTAAATTTATGACCGGTGAGACGATTACCTTAGAAGGCGGATTGGGACTGAGACCCTAAGAGCACAGCCTAACGTAAAATGATGCAATCGTCGATTCGTCATTTAAACAAGAAAAAACACTTCCTTTCAAGCAGACAAGCAGCCGGTCTGGCAAAGCCGATCGAATTCCTTGTTTTTCTGAAAGGGAGTGTTTTCTTTTCTTAAAAAGCTTGTTCTGTCCTTTTTGGGTCCAGGAGTTACAGGCGGTATGGACAGGAAGATGTTTGCGAAAATCGTTTAAAAATCTTTGATTTCTCTGGTTAAAACCTTATGTAGATAGGTTTCAGCAGATTGTGCATCCGGTTCCCAATTGTCAGCAGAAAACCAGCAGATCTTGCTGTCCGGTTTTTCCCGGAATTCTGGTGTGATAAGGGGGTCAGGCTGCGGAAGGAAAATTCCCTGTTGTTTGATACAGCAATTTTGCCGTGTCGCTTTTTTGCGATGCTTAGAATCGACAAATTCTGCAATACTTTTATGAACTACAAGATCTTCATCTGGAAGATAGTAGTAATCCTTATAATTGGGATAAAAATGTTTGAGCTCGGTTTCGACCGCGGGAATTGCCAGGGAAAGCAGATTTCCGCCGACACAGAGCTGCCAGTAGTCCAGTTCTGCATGTTGGAGGATCGGCAAACGCAGAGGACTCTTAAATTGAAGTACCATGCCCTCTTTTGTGCGTTCTGCATGTTGAAACTGGAATGAACTGTGGAAAAAATCCGGCCATAGAGCGACTTGTGTTAATGCCGTCATGCCGCGGACATCATCGGCATTGTGAAGCAGCAGAAGCTGCAATTGACGACGGTTTTGCGTTTTCAGATAAGAATGGTAAACAGAAATCAGTTCTCCGCCGTTCATCGTATCTTCTCTGCCGGAAAGCCCCAGCAGGTTTTCGATGCTTTTTTGCCGGCAATTTTCCAATCCGCATATGGTTTTATACGGTTTGATCAGATTCATCAGATCGATACTCTCCTCAAATTCCAACGTCCAGGGAATCTGCCATTTGGCAGCTCGCGCTTGTGTAAAAGGCAGGTCAAACCGCTGTCCATTAAAATGAATCAAGGTGTCATATTGAGCGGCATAATCGAAAAATGCCTGAATAACAAGCGGTTCTTCCTGAGGCGTTTCTGCAAACCATTGCAGAAGCTGCCAGCTTCCATTTTGACAGGAAGCAGCTCCAATCAGATAAATCATGTGATATTCTCTGGAAAATCCCGTTGTTTCAATATCAAAAAAAAGTAAATTTCGGTCGGTCGGACAAATTCCGGGGTAAAATTGCTCTGGGGAAAAGGGTTCTTCGATAACGATCATAAAAATTCCTTTCGAAAGTAGGTTAGGCTAAATTTTGACAGCATAATCATTCTATGTTATGATAAACTTTAGTTCGTGTCAAGTCATGATGCGAAAGGAAAAAGTATTTCAGGAGACTGAATTTAGGCAGGGATAGCATGATTTCATATATAAAAGGCACATTGGCAGATGTTTTTCCAGATCGTGTAGTGGTGGAAAATCAGGGGATGGGCTATGAGATTTTAGTACCGGGATCAAGGGCAGGACGCATGCCTTTGATCGGGGAAATGATTCAATTATATACCTATTTATATGTGCGTGAAGATGCATTGGTATTATATGGTTTTTTGACAAAGGATGATCTGTATATTTTTAAGCTTTTGATCGGGGTCAGCGGAATTGGTCCCAAAGGCGCGTTGGCAATCTTGTCGGTGATTTCACCGAATGAATTGCGTTTGGCAGTAGCAGCAGAAGATGCAAAGCTGATCGCAACGGCTCCTGGTGTGGGACTCAAGACAGCGAAGAAATTGATCATTGAGTTAAAGGATAAATTAAAGGCAGCGGAGATGGAAGGCGATGCAGAACATGCCGCTGATTTTCTGCAGGCAGAAGCAATGGGAGCAGATGAGGAGAATCCAGCTGCTTCGTTTCAGGAGTCTGTACGGGAAGCAATCGAAGCTTTGGCCGCTTTGGGATATGGAAGAAGTGAAGCGGCTGCTGCAGTGCACAAGGCTGCAAAGAGTCTGAGAGAATCCGCAGATGTCGAGATGCTGCTGCGTCAGGCGTTGACCAATCTGCTGTGATCTTCTTTTGGAAATAAGATAATAGCGTCGAAAAATTTGCTTTAGAAGGATTTAGTTATGGCAAAAAGAGTGATCACAACAGAAGTGACAGAAGAAGATAAAACACTAGAAAGCGGATTGCGGCCGCAAAATCTGGATGAATATATTGGGCAGGAAAAAGCAAGGGAAATTTTGAAAATCTTTATGGAAGCGGCTAAAAAGCGCAAAGAACCGTTGGATCATGTGCTTTTTTATGGACCACCTGGACTGGGAAAGACAACCTTAGCTGGAATTATTGCAAATGAAATGGGAAGCCATTTAAAGATCACTTCTGGTCCAGCAATTGAAAAACCAGGAGAGATGGCTGCCATTTTAAATAGTCTGGCAGAAGGCGATGTTTTGTTTGTGGATGAAATTCATCGT
>CAZTHP010000011.1:0-500 GCA_964613155.1 uncultured Lachnospiraceae bacterium
ATCACCGCTCTGACTTTTATCCGATTGGATCACAGCGGAACGTCTAATCCGATCTTACTGCTGTTTATACAATTCCGGCAGTCCCATTAATACCAGTGCACCGATTACACCCAGTACACCTGCTGTCAGATATAACACCTGATAATTTGCTCCGATCACAGGTGCAATAATATAAGAAGGAACGATTACACCTAAGAGCAGCTGCATGGTTGCTGCTAAACCACCAGCCGTACCTGCATAAGCCGGTCCTACGCCAGGCAGCAGTACCGGCGCAGAGAGCAGCAATGCAATACAGGTACTGCATGCAAATCCTGTTACGAACAGACACACGATCATCGGTGCTCCTGTGGGAGCCAGCCAGCCAAAAGCAGTTCCGGCTGCACTGATCAGAGCGCATACGAATAATACCGGTTTCATTTTTCCAACTTTTGCAGCAATCACGGGACCGATAAATCCTCCGCATAAGTTTCCGAACATAATTGCAGAAGTGAATGTACCAG
>CAZTHP010000011.1:513-10385 GCA_964613155.1 uncultured Lachnospiraceae bacterium
TGCATCAATTCCTCTTTCAGCAGACAATGCCGTAGGAAGGAAAGAACTCAGACACATACTGGGAATAAATACAAATCCCATACCAATCCCAACAATCCACACATAGCGGTTTTTTAAACCAGCTTTTACACATTCTCCGATTGAAATCTGTGCAGGAGCTTCCTGTGCCTCTACCTGCTCCGGTGCTTTCTCCTTCATAAACAAGACAAATAATACGAGAACAACGGCACTTAAAACAGCTGCTGCTGTATATGCAAAAGTTGTACTAGGCATCAATGCTGTGGTACTCATGGCAACTGCCATTGCACAGGTCGAACCAGCAGAAGCAATTCCGACCATAATTCCAACACGAGTCGGCGGGAACCAGCTGCCGATTACTTTTCCCATATTAGCATTACAAAAAGAAGCAACTACACCAGTCAGAATCATACAGATAAAAAGCCCCGTATAACTGGTTGTTCCAACAAAGATTCGAAGAACAACACCAATTAAGGAAACGATTCCGGCAAGCGTAATACAACGTTTTACACCAAATTTATCGGAAAGGATTCCAGCAATCAAGCTTAACAAAATTCCGGGGATCATCGGGGAAGAAAAGACCGAGGAAAATTGTGTCAGACTTAAATTCAATTCCGGCATAATCCGATATGCAAGAGGGGATAATTGATACTGCGGATAGCTTCCCACTACACTAACCAAAAAAATCAGTGCTGTCACAAGATATCCATAATGACTCTGTTTTTTCTTTGTATTCATCTCTCTGTCTCCTTGTATTTTTCATATTCTCATTTTTTTGTACATATTAATTTTTTGATGCATGTCACGATTTCTTAACAACTACTAATAATCTATTCGTGCTTATCACTACGTCTTATCCCATAATGATATTTTTTCATGTATACCGCCATTTCTTAGTACATGCTAATATCATTTCATACATACCGCTGCATCTTATCATATAGTGATATTTTTGATGCATACTGCCATTTCTTAGTACATGCCGATATCTCTTGCGATGGTATAAGCGGTACTATTAGCTGCATATACATTTTTCGGATCCACGCAGTCTCCTAATATTTTCCCTTCCCTACTTTTTATAGGCAGATGGTAGGGCGCACAGCATCCTGCATCCGATAGGTCAGGGATTCGCCCATTAAAACATCCATTTTTTCCATAAATTCATTCAGATCGGGGTTCATCAAAAATCCAAAGAACATATAGCCTTTGTTGTACTTGCCATACGTATCGAAACATCTGCGTACTTCCTCGACTAAGACACGGTTTTCCACGCCTGCCATAGCAGCCGGTCCATTCGTATTAAATCCTCCTGCAAAATTGATCTGATGACCATATTTTTGAATCAGTGCTTCGATATCATTAGAAGGCTGTACAGATGACCAGGTGTCCACACCAATTTCAATAAAATCCTCTACTAACGCTTCTGCTTTTCCACAAGTATGCTGGGTTACGAACATCCCCATATTTTTTACCGCATCGTACAATCTTTTATGATGAGGCTTGATCCGTTCACGGTAACAAGTCGGTGACATAAATAAACCTGCTTCGGTTGCAATATCATCATAATTGTTAAAAATTTCTGGATTGTAATATTTCTTAACCTGTGTAGCAAAGTCAATTTTATAATCCGTTAAGGCTTTAAAAAAGTCATCACATGCTTCGGGTTCCATAGCCAAAGAAATCAGTGCATTTTCGAACCCCATTAAAGCAGCAAGACGCTCATAAATTCCATTACCGCATCCATATTCCACAACAACCTTGCTGCGGTCGATCTTAGCAAGATCCGCTTTGGAAATTCCTTCCCAGTCAAAGTCATTTAAATCCGGAAATTTGATCGTTTCCCACTCCGTGATATCTTCTAAAATAAATTCCTGTTTGGGAATCGGGCCGCTGCTGACAAAAGGAGCAGGTTCCCACATAACACCAAATCCGTCATATCCCCCTTCCTGAGGGCCTTTTTCAAACCAAGGACCATTTTCCGCACCAAATCCAACCATAGCAGCATCCACCAGCTGATGTGGAATAAATTCACAAGTTTCATGATTTAATAAACGAAGATAATTTTCTTTCGCAGTCATCATTTCTCTACTCCTAGTCCATATAGTATTCTCGTGATAAACTAATCCATATAATATTCTCTTGATAAACGATACAAAGTTGCCCATACGATCGGGGTTCCATTTACAAATGCCGGAATAACCCGATAATCCTTATAGGTTTCAAACCATTTTTTTGCAG
Organism: uncultured Lachnospiraceae bacterium; assembly: GCA_964613155.1. Taxonomy (GTDB): domain Bacteria; phylum Bacillota; class Clostridia; order Lachnospirales; family Lachnospiraceae; genus TWA4. The sequence goes on from CAZTHP010000011.1 coordinate 2,770, forward strand.
CTTCTTCCTGCTCCTGTTCCGATGCATCCGGTGCCATTTCAATCGCAGTCATACCAAATGTGATCGGCTGATCCTGGTACTGTTCGCCCAACATTTTTACATCATTCAAGGTCTGCGGACACCACAGATCTACGCCGGCTTCAATATAAGCCGGTACTAATGCTTCATTTTTTCCGCAGCTGTGAAGTTCGAAGGTCATGCCTCTTTCATGAACCGCATCCGTAATCTTTTTTAAATAAGGTACTAACATTTCTCTTGCTGTATCCAAAGAGAAAAATCCACCATTTTGATGTCCCCAGTCATCATGAATCAACACGTTATCGATTGCACAATATTTCTTCATGCGGTCAATATAATCAATCAGGAAATCAGCATACGCATCAAAAAATTCCTTTACGGCATCCTGCTGATCTTCATCAATCATTGCGATTGCCGCACCATCTACATCCATCAAAGAAATCAGTCGTTCCCAGAAACCACATAAAATTCCCAGCTGATTCATCTGGGACGTGTTAAGATATTCTCGATTTGCAGCTGCACATCCTTCCCAGTCCAGATCATCCAAATTGGGGAAGGTTAAAATTTCTTTCCAGTCGTTCATATCTTCGATTTTGGGAACTCCTGGCTTTACAGTAGAACCTCCGGCTACCGGAACGTAAACCCAATCCAGATCAAACCAGCTTTGCATCGTAAAATCGTCATACTCATACAGAGGTTCCCCGTCAAAAATAATCCGACAAGCTACATTATCCGGATTCATTCTGGGGCGAAATACATTTACATCACACATTACCCAACCTGCTGCGGGCAGCCAATAGGGCTTCTTTTCCGTAAACCATAACCGAAAATTTTCTTTTTCCGTAATCGGACGATCAAATAACGGTTCTACATTCGGAAAATCCATGATTCCCATATTGTTCATCATCTGTACACCGCCGCAGTGATGCCACTCCCGGACTTCTAATTCTTTTTCCTGAAATGCAGTTCTTTCCATGTTACTTCCTCCTTGCTATTTTTTAATTGACAATTTTCAAAATGAACTATCAATTATATATCCTCTTGATTTTTAATTGACAGTTTGCTGAACGAACTATCCATCACGTATTCGCTTGAAACAATACCAATTTACTGAAAAAAACGATTTTTATCCATCCTTACAATGTTGACAAAAATTTCATTCTTTACTACAATTTATAGGAAAGGAACAGGAGGGAAGAAATGGAAATGGAACTGACACTGGAAACTTTCGATTATTTTATCCGACGAAAATACCACACGGTACACAATGGAAACTGGAGCCCTAAGCAGCCAATCCGCAAAGTACAGCTCTGGGACGGACGTCCCTGGGAAATGGATACTCTGTATCTTCTGCCAGAGCGAGAATCTTATCATTATACAATTCCCAAAGATCCCAACCTGCATATTTTATATATTCTCAGCAGATCGGTCTGCAGCGAACAGGGATATTATCTTTTAACAGAGGAGGAAGATCCGCTTTGTGCGCTCAACGGTGTTCTGGACATCTATATGTCTTACCAGCATTGGCAGGAAGAAGTCCTGCGCTACGATCAATACGCCCACGATCTGCAGGCTTTATTAGACTGTACTGCTGCCTATCTCAAGATTGATCTGCGCATCATCAGCAAATACTTTGAAAATTTATTTTCTGATATACACAATGAAATTCTGCCCTGGAATGAGATTGTAGACGAACGTGGACAGATGACACTGCTTTCCATTCAGCATCTCTATACCAATGATCCAGATTTTGACAAAACCTTTCTCGAAAAAGGCCTGGTCGAATATCCCTCTGACGATCCAGAGCTCTATCATATGTATTTTTATAATATTTTCAGCAATAACACTTATATTGGAAGGATTCTGATTTATTTAAAAAAAGAAGCAGTGGACTCAGCCCTGCTTCCGTTATTATCTTCCTATTGTACGCATGTGGAAAATTGTTTTCTTTACCTGCACCACCGGGAACATCCCTCGGCATTTTATGCGCATTTACATGAATATTTGTATCAAATGTTTCAATTTCTTCCAGTAGAACAAAATACCGTCCTTTCTTTACTGCAAAAGATTGGATGGACGGGAAAACAGCAATTTCAAATACTGCGCTTCGAAACCAAAGGCTATGGCACATCTGCACAGGCAATGGACTATTTTTGCCCTCAGATTGAACGTTCTCTGCCGCACTGCATCGCATTTTTCGCAGAGAAGGGCATTTACTGCATCCATAATACAACGATCAATTCTCAGAATCTGTTTGAAGAAAAACTTCCCTATTTCCTGAGAGATAACCTTTTCCAGGCAGGAATCAGCTGTACGTTCTGTGATTTTTTCCAAGCACCTTACTATGCACAGGAAGCTGTCACTTCCCTTCGCCTGGGACAAGAATTGGCACCTGAAAAATGGATTCATCCATTTGAAGAATATGCATTTGCCTACTGTATGAAACAGGTGACACAAGAATTCCCTCGCGAAGACTTATGCCACCCTGTTTTACTGACTTTATTAAACTATGATAAAGAAAATCCGGGAATTGATCTGTACAAAACCTTGCATCAATACCTCGCTTGTCATTTTAATGCCTCTCAAGCAGCGGAAAAGCTGCACATCCACCGCACGACGTTTCTTTATCGACTCAAGAAAATAAATGAACTGACAGAGATTGATCTGGACTCCTGGGACAGCATTTTGCACTATATGCTTTCCTTTCAGCTGCTGGAACGTGTTCCCTGAGAATGGAGCCGGTTCATTTTTCTCTTTTATAAGGTATACGTCATCTCATGCCATTCTTCTCCGCCCCAGGTGGAATTTGCCATGCCCAGATCGACAAAGCCAAATTTTTCATACATTTTAACTTTATTGTCCAAGCAGGTTAAAAATAGCTTGTTTCTGCCGTTTGCCCGTTCTCTCTGGATATACTGCATCATCAACTCTCTGCCAAGTCCCTGCATCCGATAAGCTTCCAGCACATCCAGCCCGACTAACATTACATTCTTTCCATTCGGGCGATGCAGGGAAATCTCTGTGAAAAATTCATCACGGAATGCATCTTCATCTACAGCGATCCCATTTAAAAAACCTGCTATTTTTCCTGTATTTTTATCAATTGCTGTCAAAAACAGCTCCGGTGCTGCCACAATCCGCTCCTTCATATGTTTCTCAGAACACGCTTCATTCGGCGGAAAACATGCATGTTCAATTGCTACAGCCTGATCTGCTTCCTCCTGCTTAATGGTTCGAAATTCAAATTTTTCCAAAAGATTTTGCTTCATGTTACTGTCGCTCCTTCCTTGATTGTTTCTTAACTTGTTTCTGGATTTCTTTCCGGATCGTTTGCAAAATTTTAATCTGCTCCGATTTCCTTACGTTTTGACACTCCCTACCGGTGAAGCAAGGAGTTTTTCGATACCTTGGATATCTGCTCCTATGATTTTCTCACAAAAGCAGCAAAACAAACTGCCTTGTCATCCCAATAGACAGATGACAGAACAGTTCCTCCATTATACCATCCTTTATCCCTTTTTTCACCCCAATTTACAACTCTTTTTTGTTGACAGTTTTTTGACATCTCTCCTTTATAATAGTTTCGATGAAAAAAAGGGGATGATTCCCCAAAATCTGTATTATAAGGAGGTTTCCGATGAAAAATTCTTTTATGAACCCGTGTTCTTTAAGCAGAAAAAAATGGTTTCTGTTCCTTTTGTTGACCATTTTGCTGCTAAATCTTTGCAGCTGCCAGCCTGCAGTTTCTCCGGATGCAAACGCATCCAAAACGTTAGGGGGAATACCGGATTCTGCTTCTGTGCAGGATTCAAACGGTACCAAATCTTCCGACGAAACACAGGCTCCCAATGAAGATACAGCTTCTCCTGATGAAAAAAGAGATTCCTCTGATTCGCTTCAGCTTTTGACAAATGACCTGTATTCCTCTTGTGCTGCAAAAGACGGCTTCTATTATCTTTCCGAAGATTCCATGGAACTAAAGGATGGGAAATGGGGCAAACAACTGATGTATATGGATTTTGCTTCCCGACAGGAAATTTATTTATGCAGTGATGCCAGCTGCTCGCACGATCATGAACAATGCAACGCTGTTTTTACAAACGATGCCTTTCCAAATGGTTCCAATAAACTGTTTGTTTGGAATCAAAAATTATATCTGCTGAATAAAGATTATGATAATGATGGAGCGGTTGAAGTAAACTATATCCCAGAAGAATCTTCTGCTCAGAACTTTGTAGAACCACTTACGAATCCTGCCGCCTTATATGAAATGAATCTGGATGGTACCAACCGCAAAAAAATTTACACCTTTGAAGATGGAATCCTTCCAGAAGATTTTATTCTTTCCGATTCCAGTCATCTTTATTTTGTAACGAAGAAATTGGAAACTCGTGTAGACGCTGCCACCAGCGTAACTACAGCTTCTTACCGCCATTTGGTATCGCTCGATCCGAAAACAAAAACCTTAAAAACCCTGACCTCACTCAATACCGAAGATTCTATTTCCTGGAAAATTCTCGGCAGCTATGATCACAGTCTCATCCTGCAAGGAATTTCTTATCCAGATGGGAAGGGTGCTGCGCCGGAATTAAGTGACAGTGAATGGAAAAAACGCTATCAAAACTCCAAAACAGTATTTTCTGTCCTTGATCTGAACCAACTCGATCAAACAATTGCAGCAGCGGGTACCATGTCTTCCCTATCGGACACAACAGCTACTGTAACCAATGCAATTTCTTCCGCAACCAATACAACAGCTTCTGCATCCAATGCAATTTCTTCCGCAGGCACTGCAACAGCTTCTGCCGCAAACACAGCTTCTATGGAATTTTTGTATGAAATTCCTAATACAGAAATTCATTCTTTTGTCAGTCAGGACGGCATGCTTTATATCTCCACAGAGGCATCAAATGAGATTTTGGCGATTGATCTCAGGACAAAGCAACAATCTACATTGGCAAGCTTGAAGCAATGCAATCTGATTGGCATTACATCCGACCAGTTAATCTGTCAGACCTGGGATTTAAGTTCTGACCCGACCCTCTACTTTGTCAATCGAAAAACAGGAGCTGTCAGCCACTGTGATTTAACCAATCAATGCAATGGATGGGCACTGGAATTTATCTGCGAAACAGCTGATGATGCGCTTGTAATCTATAATTATGATGCAATCGCCAATCCCGATGATTCCTACGAGATCAACCAATATCAATATGCATTGATTTCCAAAAAAGACCTCTATGCCGGTAAGAACCGCTTCCGTCCCATTCAGATGGTCGGAAAAGGACGCTGATTCTGAACAGAATCGTATCAAATAACCTCTGAAAAGACCTCTGAAAAACCGTTTGACTTTATGAAAAAGGAGAGATCACATGCATTTTTTTAAAAACTATCGAAATTTGAAGCTCAAAGGAGAAACGATACCGGATTCTCCAATCACTGCAAGCTTCCAGCAGACAGCACCGCAGCCTAACCAGCTGCAATTAGAACAAATCTCCAAATCCTACCAAAATCACCTAGCACTTCATGATATTTCCTTTACGCTAAGAGAGGGAATTTATGGTCTTTTAGGGCCAAATGGTGCGGGAAAGTCGACGTTTATGAATGTAATTACAGGAAATCTTAAGCCAACTGGGGGAAGGATCTTATGGAATGGCTGTGACATTCAGACACTGGGCGCAGCTTATCGCAGCGTCATCGGCTACGCACCCCAGCAGCAGGGATTATACGATACCTTCACCGGACGGCGTTTCTTAAGCTATATGGCTGCATTAAAAGGAATCCCGACGAAAAAAATGGCAGCTGAGATCCAGCGTGTCCTTGATTATGTCAATCTTCTGGATGTAGCCGACCATCCTATCGGCACCTATTCCGGCGGTATGAAACAGCGCATCCTTATCGCACAGGCACTTTTAGGAGACCCAAAACTGATTATTTTAGACGAGCCGACTGCTGGTCTTGATCCCAAAGAGCGTGTCCGCATCCGTGAAAAAATCCAGGCCATTTCTGGAAATAAAATTATTTTGGTATCAACACATGTTGTCTCCGATATCGAAAGTATTGCCACCGAAATTTTACTGTTAAAATCCGGCTCGATCGTCGATCATGGTTCTGTTCAGACCTTATGCAAACGTTATAACAATGCAGCTGACCTAGAAGAAGTTTATCTACATATTTTCGGAGAGGAGGAAACGGAAAATGCGTTTAATCCGCTATGAATGGAGCAAAGTCTGGAAAAAAAGGAGTTTTCTCGGACTGCTCTGCCTTTTGCTGACCGCCAATGGATTTTTGCTGTGGTATCAAAACCTTCCCGATGAAACAGCCGCACCGCTTTCTGCTTACCTTGCGATCACACAGGATCTTTCCAGAATGACAGAATCCGAAAAAGCTGATTTTATAACACAGTACAAAGAAAAATTAGACGGTGTAAATTTCGTACAAAGAATCCAAACCCTGCAGAATTTGGAACAAGATCATCCCGAAATGGGAAAGGCTTTGATCGATCAGGAACAACATGCCAATCCCGGTCTTTATGAAAGCGGTATGGAATCTTACCAAAACAACGACTATCTTTTTTATACCAGCAACCTCATACAAGAAACTGCCTTAGCAGAAGAACTTTATGCAGAATTTGAAAAAGTATCCGGCTATCAAGAATATTTGGATTCTATGGAAACCTCTAAAAATCGTTTAAGCGAAATTTCCATTTTCCAAACGACGGATCCAAACGATTCAAAATCGACTTCTTTTTCCAGTCGAAATCTGGAAAAAAGTGCTGCGGATCATCAAAAAATGAATCCCGTTCGGATTTGCTGGCAGCCGTCTAAAGGAATTACCCTCGCACTGGAAAATCCGACCACAGATTTTCTTTTATTTTTAGGGCTCTTTCTCTTTATTGGCGGAATGATTACTGAAGAAAAAGAAAAACATTTATTTTACATTACCCGCACTACCAAATATGGGGTTACTGCTTGTTTTCTTGCCAAACTCGCCGCACTGTTTCTCCATTGCCTGCTCTTGACTGCTTTCTTGCTCGCTTCCAATCTTTTATTTGCCGGAGCCACGGCCGGACTGGGAACACTTAGCAGCAGTCTGCAATCGCTTGCACCTTATATGGAAAGCAGCCTTTCGCTTACGATTTTAGAGTACATTCTACTTTCCCATTTCACCAAAAGCGTTGCTTTATTTGGACTTGGAACGATTCTTACGGCAGCTGCTCTGCAAAGCAGGAAACGATTTTTTCCGTATTTTCTAGGCATTGTCCTGATCAGCATCAGCCAGCTGCTTTCGCAAGGGATTCCGACCTATTCCGCTTTGGCACCGTTCAAATACCTCAACTTTATCGGCCTATTTAAGACACAACAGCTTTATGGAGCTTACTGCAATCTCAATCTCGCCGGTTATCCGGTCTCTTTGCTGAATCTGACCTGGATTCTTCTCCTTGTACTCGCCTTTTCGGGAAGCATCTTCTGTCTGGTTCTCTTTCAAAAAGGTGAGAACCTTATTTTGCAAAGAGAACAGCGAACACAGCAAAATCTGCAAATACAGCAAAACTCTCAAATGCAGCAAAATCTGCAAATACAACAAAATCTGCAAAT
>CAZTHP010000011.1:10485-13011 GCA_964613155.1 uncultured Lachnospiraceae bacterium
CATGAGGCATATAAATTGCTGATTACCAACCACGCAGCTCTTGTCCTTTTGTGCTTTGCCCTTTTAACAGGTGGTTATGGACTTTCCCGCAATTATCATCTTTCCGCTCAAGAAAGCTACTATCAAACACTTATGCTCCAGCTGGAAGGAAAATTGACTGCAAAAAAAGAGGCTCTCCTACAAGCGGAACAAGCCCGATTTGAAGAAGCCTCTCAAAAATTGGATGAACTTGATCTGTTGGCAGAAAATGGACAGCTTGACAATGCTACTGCTGATTCCATGAAAACGGAATGGGAAGCAATTCTTTCCTTTTTTCCGGCTTTTGAACGGATTCAAACACAATACGAGCACATTCAGAAAAAGGGCGGAAGTTTCGTATACGACACCGGTTATCTGTATCTTTTCGGAAAACAGGACAACAGTCTGCTGCTCCAATTTTTGCTCCTCAGTCTCGCTATGGTATTGGCTTTTTTCAGCAGTATTTCCATGGAATATCGACAAAATTCCTGGTTTTTGATCGGTGCAACGGCACAGGGACGCAAGAAAATCCTGCAAAAAAAGGTTCAGGTCAGCCTTCTGTGCGCTGGACTTCTGACCACTCTTTCCTGGTGCAGCCATCTGATCGGAATCCGAAATACATTTCCGCTGAACCACATATCAGCTTCCATTCAGAACCTGCCCGCATTTGCTTCCTTTGGAATTGCTCTGCCAATCTGGGTATTTGCCCTGCTTGCGCTCCTTTTCCAGATATTAGCCCTCTTTCTTGTTACCCTCTGCGTCCTTGCACTCTCCGCATGGCGAAAACAGGAGATTCAAGCACTGATTCTCAGCCTGCTGCTGATCATTTTCCCCATCGTACTGTACTGGCTGGGCTTCTTCTAGGATAAACTTTTTGAATTTGCCATTTTTCTGGAGTAGCTGAGTTTTTTTCAAGTTCGCAGTTTTAAATTCTCTGTTTCTTCTGGAATCGCGAAAGTTCTTCCCGGACAACGGTTTTCGATTCGCTTTTCTTCTGGAATCACGAAAGTTTTTCCCAGACAACGGTTTTCGATTCACCCTTTCTTCTAGAATCGAAGAAATTCTTCCAGAAGAATAAATTTCATCTACAAGATCCGCCCGGAATTCATCTCATAGACCACATCCGCAAGATTCATTGTAGATGCTTTATGGGAGACCAGGACAACCGTTTTTTCTTTGCAGGTTTCTTTTAACGCTTTCAAGATCACCCCTTCATTCAGGGAATCGAGATTACTGGTCGGCTCATCCAGCAAAAGGAAATCTGCATCATGCAAAAAGGCTCTGGCGATTCCAATTCGCTGCCGCTCGCCGCCTGATAAGGTATCGCCCAGCTCTCCCACTTCCGTATCGTAACCATTGGGAAGTTTTTCAATAAAATCATGGATCGAAGCTTTTTTAGCGGCTTCTATGATTTCCTCACGCCCTGCACCAGGTTTTCCAATGGCAATATTATGGGCGATGGAATCATGAACTGACTGCTCCCACGGGCAAGCCCGTGGAGTTCTGATTGTCAATCTTAATTTCTAACGCTTTGGATTTTTCGATTGTTCTTTTTCCCATACGTTCGCACAGCATAACACCGAATCCCATAAAGCTGATTCCCAAAAGTGCCAGCCACCCTTCAAATCTTTCCAAATCCCCTGTATGGATAGAAGATGCACCCGACAGTAAATTTCCTGTACTTCCTGCTGTCAGAGAACTGCCTCCTAAAGAACTTCCGCCAAGAGAACTATTTCCATTACCGCCTGACAACAATCCACCGGATGTAAGACCACCCGATAAACTATTTCCGCCCAGCGATATACCCGGAAGCGTATTTCCACCCAGCGTACTGCCCCCATTTAAGCTTCCGCCTCCACTTAGGCTTCCACCGCCGTTTAAATTTCCATTGCCACTACCTATTCCAGTTCCGTTTCCTGGTCCGCTGCCATTACCGGTTCCATTGTTGCTTCCACTGCCGTTTCCATTATTTTGATCATCATCCGAAGGAGTTTCCTGGTCAAATGACGGATCTTTTTCCGTTGTTTTTGCTAATGTGCTCCAGTCTAATGCCAAAAACACCTGCTGCGTTCCTGCGCCAGCGATCGAATCCATAATCGGAACTTCTACTTGAAGCGGCACATAGCCATCTTGTAATGCTTGCGAAATCAACGGTAAGGTGACTTTTTTCGGATAATCTGTACCATAAGAATCGGAAAGTTTGCTTCCGTCGCTGTTTGTCTGGTAAGAATCCACCGTTGTTCCTTGAAGGGATCCTTGAATCACGCCATAGTTATTTTGCGTATAGCCATCCAGATAATAGGAGAGTTCTCCTAAATATCCATATCGTCCGCCGATATCCAGACCGCTAAAATCCAGTGTGATTTTATAAACACCATCTTTTACCGTTAATTTGATAGTATGGTTCACTGCACGATCTGCCATAGAAGCCGTTTTCTTATCAATCTTAACCATTTTACCGGTGATCGAATACACGCCATCTTCCAGATTTTTCCAATCGAATTCCGG
>CAZTHP010000011.1:13111-42179 GCA_964613155.1 uncultured Lachnospiraceae bacterium
GGCTTTGAATCGCTTCCGTTATTCTGCTCCGTATATTGAATCGTAAAAGTGGTCGTTCCGCTGTAATGTCCAACCGGAACTTTTTGCACATCCGTTGCTGCTATATAAATTCTTCCTGACAAATGTTTTTGCGTACTTGTTTCATTTGCCTCAAAGACTTGTTTTCCAAAATCATTCTGAAATTGTAAGCGATGGTTTCCATTTTTCAAATCCCCTCCATTGGGTGCGGAAACCGTGATCGTTCCATTTTTATCGTCTGTCCGAACCGTAATCTGATACGTTTTCTGGTAATCAACGGTTTTTCGGATGGTTCCTAACGGAAGTGTTTCGGGAATTACAACGGAATACAGCGGTGCATCCTGCTGCTTTTGAACAGTTGCGGTAATCTCCATACCGCTGGTGTCTTTCCCATTTTCCCCACTGGTATTGGAATTGTTTTCTCCACTGTTATTGGAATTATTTTCTCCACTATTATTGGAATTATTTTCCCCACTGCCGCTTCCAGTTCCGTTATTTCCAGTTCCTGTATTTTCATTTCCGTTGTTTCCAATTCCGCTGCTGGACATCTTTTGAAGGGTATCCCAATCTACCGTAATGATGTTATCCACACGAAAGGTTCCATTTTCAAAGAAAATCCCCGCTACTGTTCCATTGAGATTCTGCATCGCCGGAACATAGATCGTGGTATTCGTAAAATAAGTACCGCTTCCATCCGCTAAGGGAATGGTTACGTTTCCAGCGACAGTATAATCGCCTTTTTTCTCCATTTCGACCGCTGCGCCTTCCATACTCAAAGCACGGTTTCGATCATTTTCTGGGTAATATCCATGAAACGCCAGAATATACATGGGTTCTTTCTTTGTACCGGAAATCATGTGATAGGTCAGCTGCATCTTACCATTTGCATCGACGATCACTTGTGCACGTGCCGTATCCTGCTCGACTAAACTGTGGTCGATCACATCGCTGCGAACCGATACCAGCACTTCATAATGCCCTGCTTCCAACGCCGAAGTCAACGCTCCGCCTGTTTCCTTTTCTTCGGTCAAATTCAAGGCACGAAAAAGTGCTTTTTTGATTCCATTACAGGAAACCGTTGCCCCTGAAACAGAATCTACCGCCTGAATGGCCTCTGCATCTGCTGCTGACAGTCCGATCAGCTGTTTTTTCATACCGGAAGCTGCCAATGCAAGCTTCTCCTGATTAAATGAAGCATAGCTTCCGCCAAATTGACTGCCTGTGACTTCTAAATCGGAAATCTTTCCTTCTTTCACTTCCACTGTTACATCAATTTCATATTCCCCGAACTGTTCCACATGAAAACTGCCGTTTTTGATAACTGTCGCAGTTGTACCAGAAGCGTCGGCTGCAAGCGGCTGTCCCAAAAGTCCGATCAGCAGCGTACCTGTCATTAAAATCGTTTTCCATTTTTTCATCCGCTTTTTCCATTCACTCCATTTCAAATCGTTTTATTGCACCAAATCATTTCATTGCACCAAATCGTTCTATTGAGTTTTTGAATCCCATTTAAAAGTTTCGAGATTCAAGAACAGGAATCCCTGCGAAATAATCAAATACTTCCGGGATTCCTGCTGTTTTTGATTTCCAGGCCATTTAGCCTTTATGAAATGACTTTTTAGTTTGCTGTATAAGAAATTGTAAAGGTGGTTGTTCCAGTATAGTTACCTGCTGCTGCTGCTTTTACTGCTGCTGCGGTAACGCCTAATGTACCATTCAGTGTTGTACCTTCGGTATCTGCGGTTACCATCTGTGTGCCAAAGCTGTTGCTGAATGCAAGTGTATTTTCACCGCTTGTCAGTTCACCTGCTTCCGGTGCTGCAACAGTCAGTGTTCCATTTAAATCAGATGCTTTTACGGTTACACCGTATTCTTTTGTGTTATCTGCTTCTGCGCTAAGAGTACCCATTGCGGTAGATTCTGGAACCGTAACCGTATAAGAAGGCTCTGAAATTACTTCTTCTACATCTGCGGTAATCTGCATGGACTGTTCATCTTTTTTCACATCTGCATCACCTGCATCTGCTTTTGTTAAATCAGTTACTTTTACAACAAAGCTCTGTGTGCTGTACATAACAGGATTTACAAATACACTGGTGCTAATACCTTCTTCAAAAGAATCCACTGCGGTACGAGGCAGGCTAACGCTAACTGCTTCCGTCGGAAGACTTTCGCCCTGTTTAATACCAAACATAGAACCATCTGCATCAAATACTTTTTCTGCCTGTGTTTCAATATCGCAAACACCAGGATATTCCGTTCCGTCTAACGTCATTTTTACATCAGTAATTGTTCCGCCTTCACACTGATCTTTAAAGTTCGGCAGAGGGTATGCTACGTAAAATGTTAAATTTGCCGCATCGTCAGTCACTTCAACTTCCGCTGTATGTACAAAAATGTTATCGCACATACTCAATGCGGTGGGATCTGTTGCTTTATAAAAATGAACCGTTCCTGTATAATCCCCATTCTCTACTGTGGTACTTTTTTCTGCTGCAAATGCAGTGGAGCACATACCAACTGCCATCACTGCTGCTAATGCAAATGCTGTTAATTTTTTAAATTTCATGTTCTTAATTCCTTTCTTTTCTTTGTCTTTATCGTCAATTCTTCCTTTTGCAGTACAAAAAGGCGCCTAATAAATTTGTCTGCCCTTTCAGAAGAATTTCCTGCATGATGTTTCTCTTTCTGGATTTTGGATTTTTCCAGGGTTATTTTTGCCCATTTGATTTTTTTGCGATACCTGTTTTGCAGTACTTATTCTGCGATTAAGGTACAATTTACATCCGCTCCATTTCGCGGTGTCATCGCTTCATCTGCACTGCAAGCACTATATTTTACAGTCAGCGGATATTCTCCCGGTTCAATCGCACGCTCCAGTGTAATCTCATAAAGATGCTGTCCCGGCTTGATCAATTTGGAGGTATAAATGATTTCATCTGTCTCCGGCAGATAAAAGGAAATCTGAAAATATACTTGATTGCTCTCCGGATTCATCAGATCAACTTTCACATCCTTTGTATTGGCAGGAATCGTAATGGATTTATAGCCTGGGATTTCAATCCCCGCTTCGCTCCCTGCTGATTCATTTTCCTCTCCAGGTCTGACCTGATCTTCTTCAAATTCCTGCGGAAAGCTTGTCACTTCCTTGCCAGTCCCACCCTGGCTCAATCCATAGAACACTGCACCTGCTAAAAGCAGAATCAGCAGGAAAATTCCAATTTTCCAATTTTTTCGCTTTTCCATTTCCGATTCCGTTCTCCTCTCTCCTCGATTTTTTATTTTAGTTTTCCCTAACTTCAAATCAAAAAAATCTTTTCCTTTCCAACATCTTTTTATCGTTTTTTAAGCGAAAAGGCAGATTTTTTCGCGACATTTTCCTACTTATTAGGATTTTTTGTTCCATTTTTTCTTTTACTCTTTCAAATTTCGTTAGTTTGAACTAACCTATTAAGCTTAAAAGAAAGCCGATTCCCGGCTTGATACGACTTCTATTCTTTTCTATTTCCAATCTTATTGTCTCTTTTGTGTTTTCAATTTACCATATTCTATGTCGTTCGGCAACTGCTGGTTTGAAGCAAAATGCAACAAATCGGCATTTTTTCTCGCGCTTTTAACACCTTTTTAACGACGAATCCATCCTTTTGCAATCGTTCTTAGGGGCATTTTCCAACCTTCCTAACGTCACTTTTTTTGTTGCATTCTGCAACAAAAACTGCACGCTTTCCTGTTGCATTTTCCTGCAATTATTGACATTTTTCCCTTGTTGCACCTTGCAATAAAAATCGCACTCTTTCCTGTTGCATCTTCCTGCCCTAGATCATAATCGTGAAAATGGCTTTTGACGGCGGCATGTACTGATTTCCTACGGTACACTCGATTTCCAGGCAAACACTGCCATGCAGAATCTGGCTGATGCCGGAGCCAATATTAATAAAATTTAACGCAGAAGCAGAAAAAGATAGGATATTTCCATTAATCTCTGCCTTTATATCATAGCCGTCCTGATCATATTTGAGATTTCGCACATGACCGCTCAGTAAATTTCCATTTACCCTGGACTTTTCTTTCACCTCGCGGATATAAAGCTGCACGGTGCCATTTCCATCCTCAATATGCAGGTTGCAGGGCTGATAAAATCCGCTGTTTGCCATCGATAAATTGCTGTTTCCCTGAATATGCTCCCGATAAAATAAAAACGGGAAGGAATAAATCCCATCCTTCAATTGCTTGCACAAGGTCGCGCCGGAAAAACAGCGCTGATCCCGCAGTTCATATTTGACTTGATAGATATCTGCCGAGGAATAAAATGCTTCCATCGATTCTTCAGAACTATACATCGCCCACACCAACGCATCTTCCCTGGCATTTTTAATATTCACCCCTTCGTAGATCAGATGCTTTGTGATCACTTCCATGCGACTGGCATAATGTCTGGCATTTTCTTTTCCCCTCGCCGTTAATTCCGGTTGACGCGGTTTGCTTCGATCCACCAAACCTTCCTTTTCCATCGCCGCAAGTGCACGACTCACTAAATACTTTTCCACCCCCAACGTTCTGGCAATACCCGTAACAGACCAATTTTCTTCTTCATCTAAAAAACAAAGCAGTGTTCTTAACTTGATCATATCTGGTGATTCCAACATCATTTTTCTATCCCTACCATCGCTTCTGTCCTTTCAAATGAATCGTCGTTTTCAAACAAATCCTGTTTTCAAAATGGATTGTTCTTTTTAAACGCATCCTACTTTCAAAACAAACCTCGGTTTCAAACAACTCATATTTTCAAGGACGATTTCTTCCTTTCTTTTCATAATTAGTTTTAACTAACCAAAGTATAATCAAATCCTACTGTCTTGTCAACTCTCTGCCGGAAACGCATCTTTCCAATTTTTGGTTTTACCAGCCTTTTAACACCGAAACCTTATACTCCGTTAAGATTGATTCTTCTTTTTGAAGCAATTCTTCCATTTGCCCCACATCTTGATGAGTTATCTTACCCCATCTTCAAATCAACCAGATTCGTCCATACTCACCACTAAGACACAAATCATTGAAGCGGATTGTGTTGTGCTCCAAATCAAATCAACGAAAGGAAACGGAAATCAAATAAAAAAGAGCTTCTTTTCCTACAATATTTTTCAATATGAGGATTCGAAGCTCTTTTCACATTTTATAATCCATTATCCGTTTTTCGTTAGTCTTAACTACAGCCAATTACGAACATATGTACGAATTTCAGTTTTCATCCACAATTTCAATTCGATAAAATCTTAAACTACAATTGCTGCTGCCAGCTGTTTATCAATATTATAACGGCCATCTTTGATGGAAACAACACAACCACCTTTTAAATGAGAAACCACTGTTATCGGCTCTCCGCTGTAACATCCTAATGAAAATAAGAAGGCATCTAAATCTTCATCCTCTGTCACAATTTCTTTAATGATATATTCTTCGCCAACCTGCGCATCTACTAAATTCATCTTCTCTGCAACCTCCAAAATTCACCCAATGATTAGTCATAACTAATTCACTAAAAGATTAACACTGAAATCCTTTTCTGTCAAGTGTAACTTTGTAATTCTGCCGGAAAATCGCAGGTTTTTCAATATTTTTTAAGTTTTTTCATTTTTTTCATTCGAAGTGCTCTTTGTTCTCTTTTTAATTCCCATCACTCTTTGATTCCATTTTTTAACCAAAGCCTTCTCCGGTTCTCTTTTTTCATTCGAAGCGTTTTCCGTTTTTTTCTCTTTTCAAGATTTTTGTTTCGAACGGCTTCATCATTTCTTCCTGACTGCCATAAAAGCAAGTATATCCTTCCGGCAGTGCTACCGCAGTCGGCTTTCGGTTAAAGTTTTGCAGGAACAAATACTCTGCCTGCTCATTTTCACGGACAGACAGCTCTACACCTCTAGGCAATGACGGAATTTTCTGGGAAAGATTCTGTTCACGGACAATGGCTGCATACAAATCTTCGTAAAAAGCCTCTTCCAAATCTGCTGCGACATAATAAGCTTGACCATTTCCGTAGGAATTTCGCGTCAGCACCGGCATTCCCTGATAAAAATCATCCGTATATTCCAGCAAAGCTTCTGCTGTGCTTGTTTTAACCAGATCACAGAAATTTTTGCAGGAATACGTCTTTCCAAAGTGAAGGGGATCTGCTGCGACAGGCTGTGCATAATTGATTTCCCAATCATACAAAGCATCCAGCTCTGTGCTGCGCAATCCTACCACGTCCATCAATCCATGAGGCGTTCCGCCCAGATAACAGCGATCTGTCTGATCGACAATTCCAGACCAATACGTCATCACCAGCGTTCCACCTGCCTGAACAAAAGCTTTCACCTTTTGTTCATAACCATCCCGGAACAGATATGCCATCGGTAAAACCAGAAGCTGATAAGAATCAATGTCCTGATCCATCGAAATGATATCGACATTGAATCCCTGCCTGCGCAGCCCTTGATACTGTTTCATCACACATTCCTGATAATGCAGATCTTGATTTCGAGGGCCCTGCGCGTCCTTCAAAGCCCAGTCATTTTCCCGGTCATACAAAATTGCTGCCTGCGCAGGTGTTTGACTGCCTGCCAACTCCCCTAATTGTTCCAGCACTTCTCCAACTTCGGTCACTTCCCGGAAAACCCGTGTATCGGAACCGCCGTAATGGTCGATTACCGCACCGTGAAATTTTTCCGAAGCCCCTCTGCTTTGGCGCATCTGGAAATAGAGAACACTATCGGAACCATGTGCCACGGCATGAAGTGATGCAGCTAAAAGCATTCCCGGCTTTTTCAGTTTGCTGACAGACTGCCAGTTCGTCGCAGACGGACAAGATTCCATCAACAAAAACGGCTTTTTCTGGATACTGCGCATCAAATCGTGCTGTAAGCCGCAGTCCAGAGCAGTTTTCCATTCTTCCTCTTTGTGCCAGGTCGGATAATTATCCCAGGAAATTACATCGACAATATCCTGAAATTTTCCATAGTCCAGACCCACGAAATCATACATCAGATTGACAGTACAGGGCTTATCCGATCCACCTGCTGCGATTGCTTTCTTTTCTTCCTCGATAAATTCTAATGTCTGCTTTGTTACAAAACGCTTCCAATCCAGTGTGAGCGCGTGCAAAGCCATTTCACCGCGCGGTGATGGACTTTCAATTTGCTCAAAAGAAAGATAGCGATGACTCCAAAATGTTGTACACCACTGCTGATTTAAGTTTTCGATCGTGCCATATTTCTGTCGCAGCCATTCACGAAATGCCTCCTGGCAAAGCGGACAATGGCATTCCCCTCCAAATTCATTGCTGATATGCCATAATAAGACCGCTGGATGCTGTCCAAAGCGACGGGCTAATTCCTGATTGATCTGTGCCGTTTTTTTCCGATAGATTGGAGACGTATAGCAATGATTTTGCCGTCCGCCAAACAGGTTGCGATGCCGATCTGGTGCGACACGAAGCACTTCTGGATAACGATCCGAAAGCCATTTCGGACGCGCGCCGGAGGGTGTAGCCAGAATCACAGAAATACCGTTCTGATACAACCTCTCAATCGTATCTTCCAGCCAGCCAAATTCATATCGGCCTTCTTCCGGTTCCAACATGGACCAGGAAAACATTCCGATCGACACCGTATTAATATGTGCCTGTTTAAAATATTCCATATCCTGTTCCAATATATCCGGTCTGTCCAGCCATTGTTCCGGATTATAATCGCCGCCATGCAGCAAATAACGCCGTTGCATCTGTTTTTTTATCTTATCCATATCCCTTCACCTTTTCCTTCTGGAGAATATTTGTATTGATTGCACTTTTTTTAACATTTCCATGCTGATATGCACTGTCTAAATTCTGGTTTTGAATCTTACTGAAAGCATCTTTATGATAGAAAAAAGGATACTGTACACCTATTAAGTTACAATATCCTTTTCTTTTCCACCTGTATTCGATTTTAAAGTATTCCTCTTATTTTACAGCACCAGTAATACCTTCTGCAAACTGTTTCTGCAATACGAAGAATACGATCATGGTCGGAATGGAACAGAACAGAACGCCCATCATCAGCATACCATAATCGGTCGTATAACCGGAGGACATATTGGCGATCAGCATCGGCATTGTCTGTGCAGCGTTATCGGTCATAACAACCTTCGGCCACAGATAAGAGTTCCATGCGTTCATAAACGTAATAACACCTGCTGCTGCATAAGTCGCTTTCATCATCGGCATATACATCTGCACAAAAATACGGAATTCGCTCAGTCCGTCCAAACGTGCAGCTTCCATAACATCCGGCGGGAAGTTTCTGGAATTCTGACGGAACATCATGATCAGGAAGGGGGTAGAAATTCCTGGAAGAATGAAGCCCCATACAGAGTTTAATAAGCCAACAGAAGAAATCATCTTAAACAGAGGGATCATGGTTGCGACCTGGGGAATCATCATCGCCAACAGAAGAACCGCAAATACGTTGTCTTTCTGTTTGTCATGATATAATTCGAAACCAAAACCAGCCAGTGAACAAATAAAGATTGCCAGCAGTGTCTGTACGATCGCATATTTGAAGGAATTGCCGAGACAGTTCCAAAGATCGTACTGAGAAACCAGATTCTGGAAGTTGGTCAGCGCATAACTGCCGATCGTGATCTTACCTCTTGCGACATCAAGGGATTCATTGGTTGCAGCTGAAATCATCCAGTAAAATGGAAATACCGAGAGAAATGATACCAGGATCAGGAAGATATACGTGGGAATCAGCCGACGCTGGATCATACTTTTATTTTTCTTTTTAGTCACGTGTATCACCTACTTTCATGTTAATGAATGCCAGAATAGCAACCAGAATAAATACAAAGAAGGACATTGCAGTTGCATATCCGAAGTTTGCAACACCTGTACCAAACGTTGTATTGTAAATGTAATGTGACATGGTAATGGTAGAGTTCGCAGGACCGCCATTTGTCAGGTTGACGGATTCATCGAATAACTGCAAGGTACCATTAATTGACATGATAAATGTCATAACGATCGTAGGTTTCAGCAGCGGAACGGTGATTTTCCAGAATGTCTGCCAGCCGTTTGCACCGTCGATTTTAGCTGCTTCATACACGGAATATTCAATATTTTGAAGACCTGCCAGATAAAATACCATGTTGTAGCCGGTCCATCTCCAAACCAGCGCAATAATGATAACGATTCTAGCAGATACGGGATTTCCAAGGAAATTATAATTCTCCTGTAAAATACCCAGATTTACTAAAATGGTATTTACAAGACCCTCTGTTGCAAACAGAGATTTAAAGATCAATGCATAGGAAACCAGCGCGGTTGCGCAGGGAAGGAATACACAGGTACGAAATACACCTTTGAATTTCAGATCTTTATTATTCAGCAGCTGTGCCAGCAAAATAGCCAGAACCAGCATGATCGGTACCTGAATGATCAGATACAAAAAGGTATTGCCCACAGAACGAAGGAACAACTTGTCCTGGAACATTCTTGTGTAGTTGTAAAAAATAGGTTCCGCCCAAACCATATTCGCACTGGAACCGGTTTTTAATGAAGTGATCAGTGCCTGGATCATGGGCCAGAAGTTCATGATCGCAATCAGCAGAGTCGCCGGAAGCAGAAAGCACCATCCTGCTGCTGATTGTTTGGCAAGCAGATTCATTCCTTTCTTCTTGTTCAAAATAAACCCTCCTTCTTAACGAGATCAAACACACATCCGAGTTCTGCTCGTTATCTTGGTCATCCCAATGTCTTGTGCAAGCACAGACTTTGGCTCATTACTCGCGTAAAAGAAACAGGGAAAACGGTTTCCGTTTTCCCCGCTTGTATCATCTGTTCATCTGTAGGAAAAGTCCAGATTTCAGAGCCTTCCATCAGAACCTTTCACTTGATTTCTTACACTCGCAGATAACGTCTCCCGATTAGTTACCCATATCAAAGTTTAACTGATCTTCTGCGCCCTCCAGTTCTGTCATAAGGTCTGCACCATTAATAACATTAACGATTGCGGATGCCAGATAGCTACGTGCAGTGTAATGATAATCACTCTGTTCGATGATCTTTACATGAGTACTCATCTCTACGATCTGTGAGTAGATGGGTGTATTGTTGAAGTATTCAACGCCTTCATTGTAAAGTTCACTGTCACCAGCAGGAGCATATGTAGAGATAACGCCGCCGTCTTTTAATGCACCGTCATAAGTTACTGTGCTTCCGCCAAATGTGTATGCCAGGAAATCTTTTGCCAGTTCTGTCTTCTTGCAGTTTGCTGTCAGATACAGAGAAGAACCGCCGTTACTTGCGTAACCTTCTTCGCCATTCAGAGTCGGCATAGTTGTGATTTCCCATTTACCACTGTTTTCTGTTACTTTCTGGATAGTAGGAAGGATCCAGTTTCCGTTCATAACACCTGCTACCTGATCACCCTGGATTGCAGTATCGGTGTAATCAGACCAGCTGTTAGTCAGTAAGAGAACGCCTTCGTTTGCCATCTTCACGATTGTTTCTACAACTTTTACTAAAGTTTCATTTTCTACGATATAAGGCTTGCCATCTTTGAACTGAGAACCGCCTTCAGCCTGCAGCATGATGTATACCAGGTCATTGCCGTCGCCATCCATGCACATCAGATATTTGCCGGTTTTTTCTTTTACAACTTTACCGATTTCGATAAATTTATCCCAAGTAATACCGGTAAGATCGTCGATGGTATAACCGCATTCTTTTAACAGGTCAACACGATAAGCAGTTACAACTGCACCAGCATCAACCGGTACACCGTAGTGAACGCCGTCGATTGTGGAGTAGTCTAATTTTTCAGCAGAAAAATCTTCCCACTTGATATCTGCATCGTTTACATCCTGCCAAGCTTCCGGATAGTTTGCTACGAACTGCTTGATGTAGTGATCCTGGAACAGAACGATATCAGGCAGTGTTTCATAGTTGTGTGCAGAACCAGCAGTTGTGATCGCAGTTTCCACATCTGTAGAACCAGACTGTTCTTTGATTTCCAGTTTGAAATCAGGATTTACATTTTCACGGTAATCTGCTTCTGCTGCTTTCAGTGCGGGGATATTGAAAGATGCATCCCATGCAGCAACTGTTAATGTGTTTTCATCTGTGCTGGTAGCGTTCGCATCTGCAGCTGTTTCTCCGCCTCCATTGCCGCCGCATGCAGCCAGTGATAAGGTCATTGCGCCCACCATTAAAAGTGAAAGCCATTTTCTTTTCATAAGATTAGTCCTCCTTTTATTTTCATAATGCAAAAATGTACAACTTCCATACATACCTGCATTATTGAATTTGTAAACTTTTATGCACAATGTGCATTTTTACTAAATTGATTAGCTCTTTTTTATTAATTATAACAAGTATTTTCTTGCAATGTGTGCATTTTCCTGCATAAAACATGCATTTTCAACTATTTTGAATCCAGTTTTTTTATCCCGTTAATACGTTAAATCAAGAGTTTTTATTCCATCACGACTTTGGTGGGATATTTTCGTTTCAGCATCCGCATCCATTCGTCATCCAAATCCAACAGAAGCTTAATTTTCCGACCTTCATCCTGGATAATCATCGTATAAAAGGGAATCTCATCTTCATAAGATGTATAATCGTATTTTTTCAAACGTACCGTTCCGCCTTTTTTCCGGTATTTGCCAACAGCATCATGCCAGTTGGGCGCGATCACTTCCAGATTTTCCAAATCCAGTTCCTGCACACGTTTCCGACGCATCTTCCCCTTAATTACATCTACAGTAAACTGTGTTCCATCCAAATGATATTCGTAATCGGTTGAAGATTCGTAGGAAGAATACCAGTACAGCAAAACAGAAAGCATCGACAGCATCAGCATTCCTCTGTCCAGCGCAATTCCCATCAATATAAATAAAATACTCAAAACCAGCAGTAAACGAGTATAAAATTTCGCCATTGGCTTTGATTTTCTCGATACTTGTTTACTCAGTTCAAAATTCATGATCGACCGTCTCCTTTTTCAATCATTATCAAAAATTCTCAGCAACGCCCTTTGTATATAAATATCAGTATTCTTCAATCATTATTTAGACGTTCTAATCGTTTCCTCTAATTACCAACTCTACCGATAATTTCCACTACTCCCACGAGCAACGATCAAAACCTACCAATAACCTCTAATAGCTGCCAGCAACTATCAACAAACATTCATAACTCCTGATAGTTTTTAGCAACTGCCAACAATGATCCACAATTGCTGATAATTTTTCCACAGCTGCTGGCCATTACAAATCACTACCAGCCTTCTTCCGAGTGAATTGCAAACTTTAACAGCTGCTGTTCATAATTTTCCGGACGTTTTCGCCACTGACTGGGGGATACCCCCAGCAGCCGGCTAAAATTTCGGTTAAAGGTCGAATTTGTCATAAAACCGCATAACTGCGCGATTTCCGTAATCGATTTATCCGTGGTCTTCAAGTACTCACACGCTGCCTGAATACGCACTGTATTCAAATATTCCAGCGGTCCCATCCCCATATAAGCAGAGAAGACTTTTCGAAAATGATTTTCGCTGAAATGGCATTCCTGTGCCAGCTGATCGACTCGAAGTGCTTCCATATAATGTTCACTGATATAATCCACAGCACGACCGATCACCAGGGTATTTTTCTCCTGTTCTGCGGCAGCAGCTTCTCCCTCCGGTGGATTTAAGCGAACTAGGTCGATCAGCAATGCAGTCAAAAGTCCTCTTGCCTCCTCCAGATAAAACTCCTGTGCTGCCCGCATGACTTCTAAAAGTTCACGGATCCGGGCAGCGATATGCGGTTCATCTTCGATTTTTACCATCATCGCCCGTGAATAAATCCGCGAAAGTGCTCGTTCTACGCTTTTAGGCTTATTGACATATAGTTTTTGCAAAATTTCTTCTGTATCAACATATAGATATTCCCAATAGCCCAGTGTCCCCGGTTCACTGTTCGTTAAATGGGGAAAATTCGGCGGAATGACCGTAAATTCTCCCCCGCTGAAACACAATTCTTCTTCTCCAAGCGTTAAAATTCCATTTCCTTTATGACAATATCCGATTTCCAAATAGTTGTGAAAATGTAAGGAATCCGCATCACTGGCATAATTCAGTCTCCATTTTTTTCCTAACAGCGCCAGCAAAGGGCTTCCTTCCGGCATCTTATAGTAACGATACTCCAGTTTTGGCTTCTTCTTCTTCATCGTCTGCCTGTCCCTTTTTGCTGCTGCTCTTAATCATTTTGCTCAACAATCTTTAAAAAGATCTGACACGCATCATACTCTGTCATTTTCTGAGGCACTAAAATTCCCATATCCATCAGCGCATCGGCCGGATAACGGGTCTTGCTTGCTTCATCTTCATAAAAAGCACCCGGTTTCAATCCCTTTAATTTGACATAGCCAGGAGCTCGATTTGCAGTCATATCCAGAAGAACCAGATTAACCAGAGCTTCGCTTTGATCTTTGGAAACAAACATCCATGCACCAACTTCCTCCTCGAACGGATTGCTCAGTCGATAATACCAGCCTTTCTGGATCAGTTCTCCATAACGGTGATACGTCTGAACCTGTTCGCGGATTTCTTCCTTTTCCTCCTGTGACAGCTGCCCCAGATCCAGCTCATAGCCAAAGGTTCCTGCCATCGCCGTCACCCCTCTTGTATGAAGCGAGGTAATCCGTCCCGTCTGGTGATTCGGAACGGCTGATACATGGGAACCAACTGCTGATACGGGATAAGCAAATGAAGTTCCGTACTGAATTTTTACGCGATCGATCGCATCAGTGTTATCACTGCACCAGATCTGCGGAGAGTAGTACAGCATTCCCGGATCAAAACGTCCGCCGCCGCCGCTGCATCCTTCCAGCAAAATATTGGGATAACGGGTTACGAAACGTTCCAGGAAATCGTAAACTCCTAACATATATTTATATAAAACGGTTCCCTGTTCAGAATGCACATGCGAATACATGTTACCGATACTGCGGTTTACATCCCATTTGACATACTCTACATTGCCCTGATCTAATACTGCACAGATGCGGTCAAAAATCGTATCTACCACTTCTTTTCTGGAAAAATCCAATACCAGCTGGGAACGGCTGCGCTCCGGTTTTCGGCCAGGAACCACAAATGCCCAGTCCGGATGCTCGCGGTAAAGATCACTATCTTCACTGATCATTTCCGGCTCGATCCAAATTCCAAATTTCAATCCGATATCATTAATTTTTTGAATCAATTCGCCAAGAGGCTGTCCTAATTTTTCTTCATTTACGAACCAATCACCAAGACTGCTCTTATCATTTTCCCGTTTTCCAAACCAGCCATCATCCAGCACCAGCATCTCAATTCCTAAATCTTTCGCTTCCCTTGCCAGTTTGCAAAGGCTTTCGCCTGTAAAATCAAAATAATTTGCTTCCCAGCTGTTGATCAGAATCGGGCGCAGGGTTTCTTTATATTTACCTCTGCACAAGTTCATGCGATAACATTCATGCAGATTCTGTGACAGACGGCTCAACCCTTCGCTGCTGCAGCTCATAACAACCTCAGGCGCATAGAACGTTTCACCGACAGCCAGCGGCCAGGTAAACATCTCATCCTGCAGACCCATCTGCATCCGTGTCTGGGAAATGGAATCTACACCAGCCTCACCTTTGAAACTGCCGCTGTACACAAATGACATCGCATAGCATTTTCCAAAATCTTCATTCGTTCCCTGTTCTGCCAGAATCATAAACGGATTGTAGTGATGACTGGAATATCCTCTGCGGCTTCCGATTACCTGCGATCCATGTCCTAATGCACATCTTTGATAATTGCGTTCAAGCGCATGACGTCCATAAAATGTGATGAGATCATAACGACCGCCTACAAAATCCAGACATGCACTCTGTACGCGCTCTAAGGTAATTGTCTGCGTTCCTTCATTTTCCAGCTTTACAGCTCGTGTAATCACATCCAGCTCTGGAAGCACACCGTACAGTAAAGTCACCTTCAGACCGCTTACAGCATCTTTTAAAAGAACTTCCAAAGTCTGAGCTTCTTCTGCACTGCCATATACCGCAGGAAGTCCCGGTAATCCATATTTTCCTTCTCGAATTGCATATCCAGCATAACGCAGGTCACATACATAAGAACCATCTGCATTTTTTACAGTAAGAGCCGGGCTTCGATAATCTCCCGTTCCAAACGAAGGATATTCCTGCGGAAGACTATCCAATGAATACGTCCGGTCAAATCCTGCTTCATAAGGATTTCCAGAAAATCCACGATCCGCATAATTCAGAAGGTATTCCATACTTCCTTCTGTTCTTGCACCATAATATAAGTGCAGTAAATATCCATAAGAATCCACCTTCATCTGATAAGTTGTATGTTTTGTATGAAGGGTAAATAACTGTTCCTTTTCGTCAAAAACAATTGCCATAAACGGTCTCCTTTTCCTCTGAATACGATTGCAGACAAACAACACACATTTTCTCCGAAACCTTATCTGCTGTACCTATTGTAACATAGCAGAATGCGACTTTAAATAGCAAGATATTTGCTGTTTTATGGAAAAATACAATTTTTATGCCCCATTTTTGTAATTTAATCTAGCATTTTGCGATATTTTCAGATATGATGGAGGGTATGGTGTATCGGCCACCCCTCTCAAAAACAAAGTATTTCTATAATACACAAAATACACAATAGTTTTTTATTATCATAGATATAGCAAATACACAAGAAAGGAATCCCACATATGAGTGAATCATTTTTTTCTGTTGTTTCAGGTGAAAAGTTTATTGATCTGGATTTATATCAATACGGCAAAGAAACCTGCGCACCGGCGCATTCTTTTGGTCCTGCTGCACGCAACCACTATCTCTTTCACTATATTCTTTCTGGCTCAGGTACTTTTATCGCCAGTAATTCGCAAGGTATTGATGAGACCTATTCGCTAAAAAAAGGACAGGGATTTATGATCTTTCCACAACAGATCACGACTTATATCGCTGACCGAAATGACCCCTGGGAGTATATTTGGCTGGAATTTGACGGTCTTCGTGTGCGCGAAGTGCTCGCACATGCCGGTTTTACCCGCGACACACCTATCTATCGAACCCACAAACACAAAGAACAGCTGCGGGAAAATATGGTCGCTGAAATGCAGCAGATCATCCAGCCTTCCGAAGCAAGTTCCTATGCCTTGATCGGTCATTTATATCTTTTTCTGGATTTTCTCACTCGTTCTGCTGCTCCAACTGCACCGACAAAAGGAAATAAATTCCGCAGTTTTTATGTAAAAGAAGCTGTCAGTTTTATCGAACAAAATTACCAGCATGATATCTCAATTGAAGATATCGCCGCTGTCTGCGGATTAAACCGCAGCTACTTCGGTAAGATTTTTCACGATTCCGTTGGTAAATCGCCGCAGCAATTTTTAATGCATTATCGCATGGTAAAAGCTGCTGAATTGCTGAAACGCAGCCCTCTTTCCATCGGAGAGATCAGTATCGCAGTTGGATATCCCAATCAGCTGCATTTTTCCCGCGCTTTCAAAAAAGTATACGGACTTTCCCCCAGAGAATGGCGCAAAAAAGCTGCTGTATAGGGAGCTTTCACAATGCAGCCCATACAGCAGCCTGGATTTTCCAGAATTTTCCAGTTTTTTGGGATTCATCCAGAAATTTCTAGTCTTTTTCTATGTTTTTGCCTCAATTTGACACATTTGTACGCATAACGCAGCAGGTCTCACCTTTTACGGATTTACCTTCGTACACGAGCGTCTACACGTCTACAGTACCTTTGAGAGGAAATCACGAAGACGAACATCCTGCGGATTTTCAAAGAATTCTTTTGGTGTATTGCTTTCTTTGATCACGCCTTCATCAATGAACAGAACACGGTTCGCAACTTCCCGTGCAAATCCCATCTCATGTGTAACAACTACCATCGTCATACCCTCAGATGCCAGCTGTTTCATCAGTTCCAAAACCTCTCCTACCATTTCCGGATCCAGTGCAGAGGTCGGTTCGTCAAATAAAATCACATCCGGATTCATTGCAAGGGAACGCACGATCGCGATACGCTGTTTCTGTCCGCCGGACAACGTAGAGGGATACACATCTGCTTTATCTTCCAGTCCAATCCGCTTCAGCAGATCCATCGCCTGTGCTTTTGCCTGTTCTTTAATCTGCGCAGCGGTCTCTGTAATCGGAATCATTTCTTTTTTATGACCCTCCTTGCGGAACGTGTTCAGCACACGATTGACAGTATTCTGACGCTTTGCTTTTTTCAAATCCTTACAGCGCAGATAAACCGGAGCTAACATGATATTCTGCAGAACAGTCTTATTGTTAAACAGGTTAAAATGCTGAAATACCATGCCCATATGACGGCGATGTACGTTGATATCCACTCTCTGATCAGCAATATCGACACCATTAAAAATAATGCTTCCGCCTGTAGGATCTTCCATACAATTCAAGCAGCGTAAAAATGTACTTTTACCAGAACCGGAAGGTCCAATGACAGCTACGATATCCCCTTTATGGATGGTCACATTGATTCCCTTCAAAACTTCTACGTCATCAAAACTTTTTTTAAGATTAATTACGTCTATCACTCTTTTGCAGGCTCCTTTCCATCACTTTAATAAACAGAGAGATGATCAGTACCAGTGCGATATAAATCAACGCCATCACCAGGTACGGAACCATAAACTCATAGCTGTTGCTTCCGATGTAGTTAAATGCAACATATAAATCTGCTGCACCAACAAAGCTGACTACGGAAGTCTCTTTAATCAGGGAAATAAATTCATTTCCCAATGTCGGCAGGATATTTTTAATCGCCTGCGGAATTACGATCTGAATCATACTTGTTCCAAAACTTAAACCTACGGCACGTCCGGCTTCCATCTGACCGGAATCAACGGACTGAATACCGCTTCGCATGATTTCAGAAATGTATGCACCACTGTTTAAACCAAATACCAGGATCGCCACCTGCACACCGGTCATATTCCAACCGATCAGCGGTAACAGTACATAGTAAAATACCAGCAGCTGTACTACCATAGGCGTTCCACGAAACAGCGCAACATAAAAACTGCAGATGCTGTTTAAAACGCGCGGCAGTGTCTTATACTTTGGAAATACACGTACGGTCGCAATTAAAGTACCGATCACAATACCAATGATCAGACCACTGATCGCGATCAGTAATGTATTTTGCAAACCTTCAATTACTTTTACATATCCATTCTGTTCCCAGAAGATTTCAATAAACTTATTAATTTTCTGTTCAAAATTACCCATTTTGTTTCTTTTTCATCCCTCCAGAAATGACTGCTTCAACACACGAAAGCGTGTCTGAAGGACATTCAGACACGCTCCGGTATAAGTCAACCTGCTGAATTATTATTGCATTTCATTGATCGCTGCAGTAATGGAAGCTGCAGGAGCTGCATCAATAATGACATATTTGATATTACCATTGATCATATCCTGGATTGCTAAGGAACCATTCTTGTAGGTCTTGCAAGCTGCAGGAAGTCCGGGGAAATCCCAGTCTGCGCTGCCTTCTACGTAAAACTGTCCTGTTGTACCAGCCTGTACACCAATTGTATCGCTTTCTTTTAATTCATCCAGAATTGCGGTAACAGCTTCGGCATCCTTGCATTCATCAAATGCAGTTTCGGTGCTGGGTACTACCAGTCTCTGAGATGCTTCATAATATGCATCTGTAAATGTAACATATGCTTTTCTTTCTTCGTTGATCGTCAGACCAGCCATTGCGATATCACACTTCTGCTGACCTACAGACAGACAAACTGCATCGAAGTCCATATTCTGGATAACCAGTTCCTGACCCAGACGCTCTGCCAGCAGTGCTGCGATCTCCATATCGATACCGTAGTACTTATCGCCTTTTGTATATTCAAAAGGTTCGAATGCAGCATTTGTTGCCACGATCAGCTGATCTTTTGAAGTATCTAATGCTTCTGAAACAATTCCAGTCGGTTCTCCGTTACCGAAATACTTGTCACAGATTTCATCTAATGTACCATCTTCTTTGATTTCTCTGATCAATGCATTGGCTTCTTCTAAAAGGTCAGCCTGTGTCTTATCCACACCAAATGCATACTGTTCACTTGTTAAATCCACATCGATTACTTTAGCTGTTACAGGACCTTCTTTTTTCGTATCTGCATCAGAAGTGTCCTTACCGCCGCATGCTGCCATAGAGAATACACATGTCAGCACCAGTAACATACTTATTACTTTTTTCATAACTATCCCTGCTGCCAGATCATATCTGATCCCTATCAGTTCTATGATCTGCCTTCCCTTTCTTAGTTTTCATGTACCTTGCCTTTAGTTTCCGTCCGGAAGGCATACATCCTTCGTGAAACAGCCCTTACCGACTGCTAAAGAGAATGTATGAAACCATTCCATCCCTTGCATAATCATGCAAGAATATGTTTTATTCTACTACAAACCCCTCAAATGTCAAGCATTATTATGCAAAAGCCGCTCATTTTTATGATACCAAACCGCCTGTTTTTATCTTCTATCCTATATTGCAATCAGCAGTACAGTTCGATATCTCTTGCAATTAACAGCCCAGTTCAATATCCCCTTGCAATTAGCAGTACAGTTCGATATCTCTTGCGATTAGCAGTGCAGTTCGATATCCAGTTATAACAGCAGCTTTAATCATATTGTTCGAATTACTGCACAAAAAGCGACAATTCAATTTTCTGCCTGCCTACAGATGATGACAGGCTGCCTGATGACCGCCTTCTAATACTTTTAACTGCGGAACTTCTTCCTGGCAACGTTTGCTGGCATGCGGACAACGCGCACAGAACGCACATCCTTTCGGAAGGTCGATCGGGCTTGGCGGTTCTCCCGGAAGGATTTTGATCGGCTCCTGTATCGAAGTGTGAACGGAAAAGACCGATTCCAGCAGCGCTTTTGTATACGGATGTCTGGCATGTCTGCGCAGTGCTTTTCCTTCCAGAATCTCTACAATACGTCCTAAATACATGACAACCACGCGGTCACAGAAATCTTCTGCCAAAGCCAGATCATGACTGATAAATAAAATTCCAAAGTCCGCTTCTTCCTGATGCTCCCGCAGCAGATCAATGATCTGTTTTTGAATCGACACATCCAGCGCACTCGTTGCTTCATCACAAACCAGAAGCTGCGGATGCAGCGCAATCGCACGGGCAATGGAAATTCGCTGCAGCTCTCCACCGGAAAGCTGATGAGGATATTTATAAAAATAATCTTCCCCCAAATTGACACGTTCTAATGCGTAATAAGCCATATCTCTTGCTTCTTTTCGAGTTTTTTTCTCAAAATTACGCCAGGGCTCCATTAAAAAGGTTCCGATCTTCATTCGGGGACTGAATACATTGGAAGGATCCTGAAAGATCATCTGCACATGCTTCCGATAATTGCGCAGTTCTTCTCCTTGAATATGCGTGATCGCCTGCTCCTGAAAATAAATTTCACCGCTTGTAACGGGTTC
Organism: uncultured Lachnospiraceae bacterium; assembly: GCA_964613155.1. GTDB lineage: Bacteria > Bacillota > Clostridia > Lachnospirales > Lachnospiraceae > TWA4. The sequence goes on from CAZTHP010000011.1 coordinate 33,679, forward strand.
AATCCCTGTGATCATTTTCGCCAGCGTACTTTTTCCGCATCCTGATTCTCCTACAATCGCCACACATTCACGGCTGGTCATAGAAAAATCAATCTCATTTACGGCTTTTAAGGTACGATTGCCTTTTAATTCATATTCTTTGCTCACTTGCTCCAAACGAAGCATTTTCTGACTATCTGGCATCGGTATCGTCCTCCAATTCCGGTACAACGGACAGAAGATGCTTTGCATAATCACTCTGCGGATGATGAATCACCTGTTCTCTGGTACCAAATTCCATTAATTCTCCATGCTGCATCACGGCAATATAGTCGGCCATACGGGAAGCAACTCCCATATTATGCGTAACGATGACGATTGCAGTTCCCATTTCATCCCGTAAATTCAACATTTCCTGTACGACCTGCGCCTGAATCGTTACATCCAGCGCACTTGTCGGTTCATCTGCCAGCAAAAGCTTCGGATGCATACTCATCGCCATCGCAATTGCTACACGCTGGCGCATCCCTCCTGACAGCTGAAACGGATACGATTTCATGATTCGCTCCGGATCGGGTAATTTCAGCCGGGAAAGCATCTCCTGCGCCATCTGCTTTGCTTCTTCTTTGGAAACAGACAGATGTGCCGCTAATGTCTCCAGATACTGCGAACCAATTTTTCTTCGGGGATTCAAATACGAACCGGCATCCTGAAAGATCATAACCATTTCTTCGCCGCGAATCTTACGCATCTCCTCCTGTGATAAATTCTCGATTTCCTTTCCACAGAAGCGAATCGTACCTCCTGTAATGGCACCGCCCGGCGGCAGAAGCTGAATCGCCGCACGAATGATCGTGGATTTTCCACTGCCGGATTCTCCTACAACTGCAACGATTTTTCCTTCTGGAACTGCAAAGCTCACATGTCTGACTGCTTTTTTTGATTTTTGATAGTTGATACACAAATCATCAAATTCTAATACGTTACTCATACTACTTTCTAACACTGCTTCCTAACTTTTTATAACCCCTTATCTGCCAGGCATCGATCTACTAAACATCTATATCCAGCGAATTTCCTCTACCAGATATTTTTCTGTTAAAGAATCACCTAACAAGTTTTTTCTGCCAAATCGCCACCTGCCGGGATTTATTTAACGGTCAGATCTTTGGTAATAAAATAAAAATCTGCAACAGGCTGTACAACATTCTGCACTTTTGCGCTTGCTACCATATTCAAATACGAATTGGTCAAGAACAGATTCGCTGCTTCATCATTTAAAATCTGAGAAGCTTCTGCTGCCAGCTTCTGGCGCGCGTTCTGCTCAAATGTCTGATTCATTTCTTTTACGATTTCATCGATACGGTCATTCTGGAAACTAGTCAGATTCTTCATACCAGAAGTGCCAAGACCGGTATACATCGTTTCCAGCCAAACCTGCGGATCGCCAGTCGGTGCGGAATTATCATTTGCTGTATAGAAATCAAAATTTCCCTGTGTCTGATACTCGGATAAATTTTCTACTGCCAGGATTTCAATCTGAATACCCGCTTTTTTCAGATCAGACTGCAAAGCCGTTGCTAAAATAGCAGAATCACTGGAACCGTGATCGGCTGCCTGTAAATAACGCAGCTTCAGCTCAGAACCATCCGGCATTTCCCGATAACCATCGCCATTTACATCCTTATAACCTGCATCATCCAGGATTTTTTTCGCCTGCTCTAAGTCATACGTGTACGCTTTGATTGTTTCATTGCCAAACGGTGCAGCATCGGAATACGCACTGTGCGCTGCACTGCCTCCAATTAATTCTGCATAAGAATCCCGATCTGCTGCCCAGGAAATCGCTTTTCGCAGTTCAATATCGGACAAGGGACTACTTTCTGCCTGATTCATATACGCAACATTAACACGAGGGCTGATGATGGAAGATACGTGATATTTTGTCGTATCTGCAAACATCATTACGCTGGTCGTATCGATGGTATTGGTCAGATCAACCTCTCCTGACTGTAGTGCCATTGCACGGGAATCGGAATCTGCAATCTGTGTTACCGTGATCGTATCCAGTCCCGCTTCGCCGTCCCAATACGTTTCATTTTTCACAAGCTTTACTTCCTGCTCAGAAACAAAAGAAGCTACTTTATACGGACCGGTACAAACAGGTGCCGTATTGATCGTTTCCTGACTCTGTGTCGTATCGATAATATCAAACACCGGCTCACAAAGATTATTTAAAAGAGCCGCATTCGGTTCCGTTGTTTTGATGCAAAGAGTCTGTCCATCCGCTTCCATAGAAGCTACCTTTAAATACTCCGCTGCACGATCATTTGTTGTGATCGAACGTTCCAAAGACGCTTTAACGGCTTCTGCGGTCACAGCAGTGCCATTACTGAACAGAACACCTTCCCGAATGTGAAATTCCCAGGTCGTTTCATCCTTATTTTCCCATGAATCCGCAAGACAGCCTTCCACCTTCAGATCATCGTTTAATTTCACAAGTGCTTCCCCAACACCCAGACGGCTCGTAACCCAGCCCTGGTAGTCTACCGCTGGATCTAAACTGGGAGAAATCCAGAAAAATGCCACATTCAGATTTTTAGCTCCGGAAACCGCTTCCGCGGCACTTTCTCCGTTCTTTCCTGAATCGGCACTGCCGCCTCCGCAGCCAGCCAATGAAGCACACATCAGCAGCGCCAGCAAAGAAGCCGCTGCTTTTTTCATCCATGATTTTCTTGTCATTTTTTTCATTTTCTATTCCTTTCCGATTTGATGAAACCTACAAACATATGATATCTGTGACTTATGCAATCTATCACTTCATACTATTCATGAGCATGCCCTTATAACATCTGCAATTTCATAACATCCGCAGTTTCATAACATCCGCAATTTCACGACATCCGCAGTTTTGCAGGTTTCATCTTATCTTAAATGATTGTACAAATGCCTCTATATTCTATTCAAATGCTTTTAATTGTATCCATATACTTATTTTTATCCATCTGAGCGAATCAGTACTGCTTCTGCTTTCCCCGTTTCAACCGGTTTACTCCTTAGGATCGAGAATATCCCGCAGGCTATCGCCCAACAGATTAAATACGATTACTGTTAGGAAAATGGCCAATCCGGCAAACAGCATGATCCAGGGCGCAGTCTGCATGTAGGATTTTCCTTCATAAAGCATATAGCCCCATTCCGGTGCCGGTGGCTGAGACGCCAGTCCCAAAAAGGAAAGTCCTGCCAGTGACAGCATCATTCCACCAATATCCAGTGCCGCCATAATGACCATCTGCGGTATGATATTCGGCAGCACATACCAGAACAGGATTTTTCCAGTCTTTGCACCGCCAAATTTTGCCTCCGTGATATAATCCTGTGTCCGAATGACCGCTGCTAATCCGCGTGCCATTCGCGCATATTTGGTCCACCAGACCAACGAAAGAGCCAAAACCGTATTCAAAAGCCCCGGTCCCAACATTCCCACGATTGCAATCGCAAAAACGGTATCCGGAAATGCCAGCAAAACATCGGTAACACGCATGATCAGAGTGTCGCAAATTCCACCGAAGAAACCGGATACCATTCCGATCGCAGTTCCTAAAATCGATACGATCGCAACCATCAAAAAGGTTAAAAAGAAGGAATTTCTTGCTCCACAAAGGATTCTCGACAAAACATCCCGTCCGACATTATCCGTTCCAAACAAATGCTCCGCACTCGGCGCTGATAATTTTGCAGCAAAATCTGTTTCCAGTGGATCATACGGTGCAAGCTGTTCCCCCAAAAGTGCTACTAGGATCATCAATGCCGCCAGTACAAAGGAAATCCAAAAGCGAATCCATTTCCGATCTCGGCTTTTTTTGGGCTTTTCATGCGGACTCGGCACATATTCACCATGTTTTCGTTTTTCTGTAGGAGCATGATCGGCATTTTCTTCCATAGGACGTGCTGCATTTTGGTTTTCCGCCCCTTCCACGGTATATTTCATGTTTTGGTTTGTGGTTTCTCCCATTAATCTACTCTCCTTTTCAGACGAATCTGCGGATCCAGAAAACGATAGGAAATATCCACCACCAGATTCACAATTACATAAATTACAGCCATCCAGATTACATATCCCTGTATCAGCGGATAATCACGTACCCGGATCGCCTCTACTACCATATTGCCAATTCCCTGCCAGGAAAATAAGGTTTCGATAATCGCAGCACCGCCCAGTAAATGTCCGACCGATAACCCCACTAAAGTAATGATCGGGAACATCGCATTGGGAAGAACATGACAGACGATAATCTTCCACTCTGGGATTCCCCTTGCACGCGCACCAATTACATAATTCGCACTTAATTCTTCCAATACAGCTGCACGAATCTGACGTACATAACTGGAAACCATCGGAATTACTAATGTTGCAACCGGCAGTATCATGCCTGCCAGCGTATCGGTGCTGACAACGTTCAGCCAGTTCAAACAGACTGCAAATATATACATCAAGAGCAGCCCCAGCCAGAAATTCGGTATCGACACCCCAAAAAAAGAAACAAAACGAATCAGATAATCGACAAAACGATTTTTCTTAACTGCTGCTAAAATTCCTAACGGAAAGGAAATTAAAATCAGCAAGATTCCGGAAACTCCTGCTAACTTTAAGGTCATCGGCAGTTTTTTCATCATCTGATTCAGTACCGGTTCGCTAAATTTAGAAGACTCCCCTAAATCTCCATGCAAAACATTGCCCAGCCAACGTACATACTGCACCAGAACCGGATCATTCAGACCCATCTCCTCTCTTGTCTGTTCCAGCAATTCTGCGGAAGGCATCATGCCCATTGAAATATACTTCATCTCCGCAGCATCACTCGGTGCTGCCTGTGTGACCATGAACGTAAGAAAGGTTACGCCCAACAGTACCGCCAGCAGCTGGATCAGACGGTTCACAATATACTTTCCCATACAATCTTACCCTTTTTCTGTAATTTTCTTACATTTTTCATCAAAAAATGTCGTTTCAACTGGTACCCATTGTACTATTTTGCCAGTTTTTACACAAGCCCCCACGGGGGTTGTTTTTTTATAAATATTTTTTTCTTTGTCATAAACGAAAATTCACTGTCTTTAGGCGATGGAAGAAATGAATTCTACTTTTGCCATAAGTAGTACATGGTTTCCTGTTTTATAGTTTTTTCGCACAAAAAAACATGAAGAAGGTTCATTCTCCATGTTTGATCGCATTTACAGCCGGCAAATATTCCCTGCCGGCTGTTTTTCATTCAATTTTGCAGTAATTTTCGTAGAAATCTACTTACAGCATTTCCAGGATTTTCTCCTTCGGAACAGCTCCCATCAGCTGGTTAACCACTTTTCCATCCTGAATCACTACTAAAGTCGGAATACTCATCACCTGAAATTCTGTTGCCAGTGCCGACTGTTCATCAACATTGATCTTGCCTACTTTGATATCCGGCCGTTCTTCTGCAATCGCATCCACAACAGGTGAAAGCATCTTACAGGGTCCGCACCATGCTGCCCAAAAATCTAAAAGAACGGTTTTCTCACTTTTCAAAACTTCCTGTTCGAAATTTTCCTTTGTAATGGTAAATACTGCCATCCTTTCATTCCTCCAATCTTTTTGCAAGGTTTCCTAACGCCCATCGAAGCGATGCCGGCGGTGTACTCGTATCCGATCCTGCTTCCGCCTTTTTAGATGAACTTTAAAGCGAACCAGTCGCTTCCTGCTTCTGCGAATCCAGTTTCTACCCGAAATTCCTACAGCAGTTCAACTCCGGAAAGTGCACAGATCCGCAGGGTTTCTTCATCCCATACAGATGCCTGGACTTCACCGATATGCGCTTTGCCTAACAGCAGCATACACAAACGGGACTGTCCGATTCCGCCGCCGATTGCATAAGGCAGCTTGCCTGCTAAGAGCATCTTGTGGAAAGGCAGGTCTCTGCGGTTATCACAGCCGGCTTTTGTCAGCTGTTCATCCAATGATTTTTCATCGACACGAATTCCCATAGAGGATAATTCCAATGCGCATTCTAAGGTATCATGCCAGAATAATAAATCTCCATTCAGCTGCCAATCGTCATAATCCGGTGCTCTGCCGTCATGACGCTCGCCATTGGGCATGACATCTCCAATCTGCATAATAAAAACGGTACGATGCTCTTTTGTGAACAGATTCTCCCGTTCCTTCGGCGTTTTGTCCGGATAAAGTGCTGCCAGCTCCGCTGACGTTATAAACGTAACTTCTCTGCATAAATCGGTATGCAGGTTTTCAAAATGATAACAAACTTCATCCAGTGTATTACAAATTACATTGACAATACGATTTACAGTATCTTTTAAATAATCCAGATTGCGATCTTCTTTGCGGATTACTTTTTCCCAATCCCACTGATCTACATAAATCGAATGCAGGTTATCCAGTTCTTCATCTCTGCGGATCGCATTCATATCGGTAACCAGTCCCCGTCCTACTGGGAACTCATAACGATGCAGTGCCATACGTTTCCATTTTGCCAGAGAATGTACCACCTCTGCATCTGACTGAACAGCGGGAATATCAAAGGAAACAGGTCTTTCCACACCGTTTAGATCATCATTCAGACCAGTCTTCGGATCAACAAATAAAGGAGCCGTTACACGTTTCAGATGCAGCGCCATCCCCAGTTTTTTTTCAAAAATACTTTTTATCGTACCAATTGCTTCCTGTGTCTCATAAAGACTGAGCATGGAAAAATAAGTGTTCGGTATTACAGTCTTGCTCATATTCTTTTCTACTAAAGATATACACAAATATGCATATGCTAGATGATTCGCTACATCTTCATCTAGTTAGCTTTTCCTTTCCTATATTTCATTTTACTTCTTCATCTTATCTGATTTCGGGTCGGGAACGAATTTCCAAAGAAATCCTGTGGTTCCGAAAATCACACTGTAGATTATAGAAAACAATTTTTGATTCGTCAATGTTTATCACGGATTTTTCTCCAGAAGTACCTTCAGCGCTGCCTGCAGCTGTTCGTCAACTTCTGTATTGGTATCATCTTCTACCACAATATCCGGTGTAATACCTGTTCCATGAATATCATTCCCATTTGGCGTATAATAATGCGCCGTTGTAACTTTCATCGCGGTACCATCGGAAAATGGAACGATATGCTGTACAATTCCTTTTCCAAAGGACTGCGTTCCAACCAGTGTTCCAACCTGATAATCCCGGATACAGCCAGAAAGCACTTCCGATGCGCTGGCGGAATCACCATTGATCAGTACGACCAAAGGCAGACCCAGCAAACCATTTTCATCCGCTTTATATTCTTCTACATTTCCTGCTTTATCTTCAATCGACACAACGACACCTGTATCGATCAGTACATCAGCCAAATCGACTGCCACATCCAGCAATCCACCAGGATTATTTCGCAGATCCAGAATTAAGCCTTTCATTCCCTGCGATTTTAAGTCTTCAATCGCATTTAAAAACTGGTCAGTTGAAACGGAATCAAACTCAGTCAGTTCCAGATAGCCAATCCTATTTGCCTCATCTTCCATGTGATAATAGACGGTATCCACATCAACTTCCCGACGTTCTACATCAAAATTCAGCTTTTTAGAGGAACCTTCACGGCTGATCAAAACAGATGCAGTCGTACCTTCTGCACCTTTAATTGCAGAAACTACTTCGTTCAAATCCATTCCCGTTACTTCTTTTCCTTCTACTTCCAGGATCACATCCCCTTCCTGCAGCCCCACTTCTGCTGCCGGACTTCCAGAAAAGACGCGGATAATGCGGACACGGCCGGTTTTCACTTCCTGTGAAATCATCACACCAATGCCATAATAAGTCCCTTCGCTCGATTCCATCATCGCCTGATAGTCTTCCGACGTATAATAACAGGTGTAAGGATCTCCCAATCCTGCTACATAACTCGTATAAACGCTGTCTTGCAGTTCTTCTTTATCATAATCAAATAAAAACGAAGAATCGATTACTTGCTGGATCATGCTTAATTTACTTCCCAGCACAGCCAAATCCGAAAAATCATCCGATACCAATGTCAATTGATAACCTGCTGATTTTAAGGCAAATCTGCCGATTCCCACTAAGGCGGCCAACGGAAGCAATACGATCAAAATTCCAATCAAAATCCCTTTCCCGATTCCGCGATTTTTGGATTTCTTTTTTCCAGGATTCTCTAACGCATCACAGGAGGATGTCCCAAAGGTATCATCTTGCTGCTGTCGTTTCAAGCGTTCCCAGTCATTTTGCTCATCCCATCCCCAATTATCATTCCTGCTCATTCTCCGATCTCCCTTTCCTCTTGATTTGCTCGACTCGGTACTTCTTCCGCTCCCAAAATCTCACTCTGCCGTCTATCTTTCTTCTGGCTTTTCGATCCCTATGATCTTTGCCGACTTCTGTGTGTTCCAAACAGCCTTACATTTGGCGATATCTATCCCACTGCCGACTGGATTCGAGATTTTCACTCATTGGAAACATGCGTCTGCCG